>JAALLB010000199.1 GCA_011087745.1 Hyphomicrobiales bacterium
AAAAACCCTTAACCGCACTTTCTCATTCAACGTTCGGTAACTTGGCAATACCGTGGGATCTAAAAAACAACAAAAAGATCAAAAATTGCTACGGCTTTTTATGGCTGCAGAAAGTGTGCCTTCATCAAGGTAATCAAGCTCACCGCCTACGGGTACACCGTGGGCAAGGCGGGTGATTTTTACATCCAGCCCTTCCAGACGATCGGTAATGTAGTGGGCGGTTGTTTGCCCTTCAACCGTGGCATTCACTGCCAGAATAACTTCGCGCTGTTTCGGGTCTTCGCTTGAATATTGTACCAAAGGCTTTGAAACCCGGTTGATCAGCGCATCAATTGTTAAATCTTCCGGGCCAATGCCGTCCAATGGCGAAAGCGTTCCGCCAAGGACATGGTAAAGACAATTTACAGCCTTGGCTCGCTCCAATGCCCAAAGATCTACTACATCCTCCACCACCACAATTGTTGAAATATCGCGGCGAACGTCGGTGCAGATTGTGCATGGGTTTGCGGTATCAACATTGCCGCATTCTTCACACTCACTAACCTTTTCAGCCGCATCAGATGCCGCATTGGCAAGTGGGCGCAAGATTTGATCTTTCTTCTTGATCAAATGCAGTGCTGCACGACGCGCCGAACGCGGACCAAGCCCCGGCAATTTTGCTAGGAGCTGGATAAGCGTTTCTATTTCAGGGCCAGTGACGCGGTTTGATGACATGGTATTAGAGCGGCAGTTTCATGCCTGGAGGAATTGGAAGACCTGCTGTTAGTTCTTGTGTTTTCTCAGCCTTGGTTGCATCCAGTTTTGACTTTGCATCATTATGAGCTGCCATTACCAAATCTTCAACAATGTCGGTTTCATCTTCACTCATAAGGCTTGGATCGATCGTAACCGAAGACATGATGCCATTGCCGTTCATGACGACCTTTACCATGTCGCCGCCCGCAGTACCTTCTACTTCCAATGAAGCCAACTCGTCTTGCATTGTCTCCATTTTGGCCTGCATTTCCTTGGCCTGTTTCATCAATCCCATGATATCTTTCATGACATCCTATTCCTTGTTGTGATAATATTTGTTGATACGGTAATACGCTTATTCGAAAAATTCGCCAAGCTCATCATCATCTTTTTCTTCTGGAGCAGGTGGCAGAGTTTCTTCTTCCTCCCGTACCCGAATGTCTATAATCCTTGCTCCTGGAAATTGCGCCATGATTGCTTCAACTGCCGGGTCCGCCTTTGCATCGTCCATACGGGCTTCATTTTCAGACGCTTCTTGCTCAGCTAATGTTGGATGACCTTGCTCTTTGCTAATCGAAAGTACCCAGCGCTTTCCGGTCCATTCTTCAAGGCGCTTGCCAAGGCTGCCAAGGAAATCACGAGGAGCATTTTCAACCAGATTCATCTCCATCCGGCCGTCCACAAATGAAACCAAGCGGACATGGCGCTTGATCATGGTTTTTAAAGCCAGATCGCGCTTGTCTTCCACCAAAAAGATTAGTTCATCAAACGAACTGAGTGTTTTAAATTTTTTCGGCTCTTCCGTTGCAGTTTCCTGAACTTCCATCACGGGCTCTGGTTGTTTCATGGCAATAACATTACCACCGGTGTTGTTCTCAGAGCTCATGGTTGGTTGGGTGGGTGTGCTTGGAGCCGGTGTCATGCTTGCAGATGCAGTTGCATTTTCGGTTAGTGCAGTTGGAGTGGCAATCGGAGCGCTGCGAGTATCTCCACCCGTTTGCATTTCCTTTATCAATTCATCTGGGGTCGGCAGGCTGGACGCATGTGCCATTCGAACCAGTACCATCTCCGCAGCAGCGAGCGGTCGTTCAGAAGTACTAACTTCGCCCAAGCCTTTTAAAAGCAACTGCCATGCACGCCCCAGAATGCGTACTGAAAGTTGGTCGGAAAATTCCTTGCCTTTGGTCTTTTCGATCTCGGTTAGTGATCCATCATTGGTAGTGTCCGGAACGTATTTTAAGCGAGTTACCAGATGGATAAAGTCTGCCAGGTCTGTTAGAACCAGTTCCGGTTCAGCACCGGTATCATATTGTGATTTAAGCTCACCAAGTGCTGAAGCAATATCGCCCTTCATGATGTATTCGAAGAGATCCACAATGCGAGCACGATCTGATAGACCCAACATATCACGCATGGTTTCTGCGGTTATGCCTTTTGCATCATCACCGGAACCATGGGCCATTGCCTGATCCAGCATCGAAAGCGCATCACGAACCGAACCATCAGCGGCGCGTGCTACCATTGCAAGTGCATCCGTTTCTGCTTTTACAGTTTCCTGCTCACAGATCTTTGCAAGGTGATCTGTTAGTGTTCCTGCTTCTATCCGGCGAAGATCAAAGCGTTGACAACGGGAAAGCACAGTTACAGGCACTTTGCGAATTTCAGTTGTGGCGAAGATGAACTTTACATGCTCAGGCGGTTCTTCCAGGGTTTTTAACAGACCATTGAAAGCGCTTTTTGAGAGCATGTGCACTTCGTCTATAATGTAGACTTTGTAGCGCGCGGTAGCTGGACAGTATTGCGCAGATTCAATCAAATCACGCATATCATCGATGCCGGTATTCGATGCGGCATCCATTTCGATGATGTCCATGTGCCGGCCTTCAATTATAGCGCGGCAATGCTCGCCTTCTTCTGCAAGGTCAATTGTTGATTGATCAATGCCTTCTTTTTTATAGTTGAGGGCGCGGGCCAAAATGCGCGCCGTTGTAGTTTTACCAACTCCCCTGACACCGGTCAGCATATAGACCTGGGCTATGCGGCCAGTTTTAAATGCATTCGACAAGGTTTGAACCATGGGTTCTTGCCCGATCAGATCATCAAAGTTCTGCGGACGATATTTACGCGCGAGCACGCGGTACGGTTGGGTCGAGGTTTCTTCACTCATGAGGAATATTATAGCGCGAAGTTATGCACCAGACATAGGAGAAAATAGGAAACCATCAAATTTTCAAGAGGAAAAAGTGGAAGACCGGAGAAGATAGCCCGAGAAAATCTCGTCTGGGCTGCTTCCTTCCGGATCTGACCCATTGGGCAAGGCACTCGTCCATCACCGATCTTCCAAGATTTATATCGTATTTTTGGACTGAGAATGCAAGGGGTTTGTAATTACAAACAAATGCGCGCTCAAGCATTTATCTTAGCGGCGATGTATTCTTCGCCTTTTTCAGTAAGACGCCCATCTTACCGCCATTTCATTCGACGGCACTACACGTACCTGAAAACCCAGGTTCGTTAATTTTAGTTTTTTGCTAATTTTTAGACTGACTAACGTCGGGGCATTAACGTTAGCCAGTCCATAAAGTGAATAATTTACAAATAGAAAGTATTCACATTTACATCTTGAATTCCTTTTATATCAGTGAATATACAGCCGATCACAGATACGTGATGTGTGAAAATACACATCTTAAATGCACATCCAACCAGCGGTGAATTGACAATACTTTTCCATGGCAATGATGATATTGTCATCGGTAACATGATTAATCTTCAGATTGGACAGGTCATCATTGCATACTCCTGAAACTGAATTTTTGACCCGGACTGGATCATATCAAAGTTCAAGTTTAAATTGTCGAGTTTGTATGATTGATCTGAATTGGGTGTTACCTATGTCTGAATTGCAAGAAGAAAGAAAGCAAAAATGTCGACTGTGAAATACCCAGCACCTTTCAGGTTCTTAAGGCAATTGCAAGAGATGAGGTTGGTTGAAGAAGAACAATCGAGATCAAACCAGTTTTTGGCAGAAGCACTTGAGACAGAAAAAAGAGAAGGTCACAAACTTGCTGTAATTGCCCGTACGATTGCACTGGGATTGGTTATGGTTTTACTCCCCGTGCTCAATTCTAATCTTAATGTGCTTTATTATGAATTTGCGGTATTGATTTTTATTGGGCTGGGATGGCTGCAATTAAAGGTATCAAGTGTTGGGCAGTCAAAAACTGAGTTGGCACTGATTTTTGTGGACTTGGGTCTTTTATACTCCGAGTCCTTGAAAATCTGATTATTTGGGGTTGACGTTTCAGGC
>JAALLB010000200.1 GCA_011087745.1 Hyphomicrobiales bacterium
ACATGGAAAGACCCATCCGGTCACCTTCAGCAAAGATGTGTGCATGCGGTAGGGGTAAATGGAGAGGCGCATGTCTCAGTCGACCCGGGGTTGAAAACCAGTTTTGCCGAACAGGGTAAGGAACCTCGCAGCATTATTGTTATCAAAACAAACGCAGTATATTTCCAGTGTGGTCGGGCAATTGTCCGCTCGAAGATTTGGGAGCAGGATGCACAAGTTGACCCCAAGACGCTTCCATCCGCAGGTGATGTATTGGCTTATCTTTCATCCAATAAAATTGGCGGCAAGCGATATGACGATGAATGGGATGCACGTGCCGACAAAACAATGTGGTAAATGCACCCTTGTTTGCCAATAAGAAACCAAAAGTTGAAAAATGAATTTTTTATTTCAAACTGTATCTGAAATTCTTAAAGCTTTTTTGCTCATCATCAAAGGTGATGCCAAAGCCAACGAATATCTTCAAATATCAGAAGCACACTGGTTGCTATCCTGGTTGATGGTGATTGCGGGGGCCCTGATTTACTTGATGTATTTACCCTCCGCTTTTACCACTGAGGCAGCCCAGAATTATTTACCGAAAAATACAAGCTATTCTGCCTTTAAATCGGCAAATATGATCTCACTGATATTTGTTCTTTTTGCAGGATATTTAATTGTTTATCTTCTGGCGAAGCCGCTTGAATATTTGGGAAGCATTCGCCGTTATATTGTCTGCCAGAATTGGGTATTCCTGGCCAGCATTGCAATCCTGTTTCCGCTTTCTGCAAATTTTGCATCTGACGATAGTCCCTTTGTCAGTCTTCTGATTTTCGTGTTTTTGTTCATATTGTTCTTTGCCTATCGGTCGATCAAAATCACGCTTGGTATCAATGGACCAAAGGCATTTATGTTGTTGCTTGTTTTGTTGGTATTTGAATTGGTTTTGGACCAAATGATCGACGGCTGGTTTGGCTTGGCACTTGATATCCCAAGTTAAATTCAATAGCCGACATGCATGAAATAAAGGCCATGTGGTGGGGCAACTGGGCCACACCTTGTGCGGTCAAGCGCATCGCGTGCATCAATCAAGTCTTGCTTGGACCATTTGCCATCGCCAACCAACCTTAGAGAACCAGCAAAGGACCTGATCTGATTATGCAAAAAAGCCCGCGCCTCGGCGATTATTTCTATTTCTGTATCGCTAACGCGATTTACATCCAATTTATCAAGCGTTCGGATGGGTGATTTTGCCTGGCAATCGGCTGACCGGAAGGTTGTAAAATCGTGCTTGCCAACAAGCTCCTGTGCTGCGTTATGCATGGCGTCTACATCCAACGGGAAACGAATCCACCAGGCACGTTCCAAATCCAGTGTTAACGGAGGGCGCCGATTTATGATTCGGAAACGATAAGAGCGGTATTTGGCTGAAAAGCGAGCATCAAAATCATCGTCTGCTTCTTCTACTTTCAAGATAGCTATTGGATGGCCAGCCAGTTTTAGCAACCCATTGGTGGCTTCCTGTATTTTGTCTGTTTTCCATGTCTTTTCCAAATCAACATGGGCGACTTGCCCGCGTGCATGCACACCGGCATCGGTGCGGCCGGCACCGAATATCACGACGTTGTGCTGAGCAAATTGAGTCATGGCCTTTTCGATGGCATCCTGGACCGTTGCCAATCCCTCCTGGCGCTGCCACCCGCGATAGGGCATGCCGTCATATTCTATTGTTAGTTTGTAGCGCGGCATTAAAAAACTGCCTCGACCTTGTTGCCGCGCAAAAATTCCTCTGCGGTCTGCAATTGCTTTCCTGCACGTTGCACTTTTGTGAGTTTTACAGAACCACTGCTGCAAGCAATTGTCATAGTATCATCGACAATTGTTCCTGGTGCTCCATTTGCATCGGACAATTCTGAACTCAGCACTTTTACTCGCTGTAATTTGCCACCCAATTGCATCTCGCACCATACGCCTGGAAATGGTGAAAGTCCGCGAATGTGATTGTGAACTTCCGCTGCCGGTTTTGACCAATCAATTCGCGTTTCCGACTTTTCAATTTTACTGGCATAAAGAACGCCATCTTCAGATTGTTCTGTTAATTCGACAACACTATTTTTCAACAATCTTGCTGCATCAACCATAAGCTTTGCAGTTGTTAGTGAAAGTTGATCGTGTAGTTCGCCAGCGGTCATGTTTTGCGAGATTGGCAGTTTTTCAAAAAGCGCCACTGGTCCCGTATCAAGACCTAAATCCATCTTCATGACGTTAACGCCTGTCTCTTCATCACCGGCCATAATCGCACGTTGAATTGGGGCTGCGCCACGCCATCTTGGAAGCAAAGATGCATGCCCATTGTAACACCTTAAACGGGGAGCTTCTAAAATAGCCTCTGGCAATAAAAGCCCGTAGGCAATGACGATGGCCACATCCGCTTCAAGGTCTGAAAACTTTTGTTGTTCTTCTTTGGGCTTCAGACTCTCTGGCGTAAATACCGGAATGCCCAATTCTTCTGCCTTTGCATGAACGGGTGATTTCTTAAGTTCCAGTCCTCGCCGGCCAGCAGGTCTTGGGGGCTGTGAGTAACAAGCAACGACTTCATGTCCTTCACCAACCAGTGCCACCAGTGTCGGCACTGAAAATTCCGGAGTTCCCATGAAGATGATGCGGAGCGCCATGAGTTACGCCTTTACAAGACGAGCGGGCTGGCAGGCCTCTTGCCTGATTGTTTTGCAATCTTGCTGAATTTTTTTACCACCATATCGCGTTTGAGTTTTGAAATATGATCAATAAACAAATCGCCGTTCAAGTGATCGATCTCGTGTTGCAAGCAGGTGGATAAAAGGCCATCAGCCTTCAAGGTCTGGCTTTTGCCATCACGGTCGAGGTATTTCACGGTACATCCCGCAGGACGCTCAACTTCTGCATAGTAGTCCGGGATTGATAGACAGCCTTCTTCATAGGTTGAAGGTTCATCTGAAAACTCAACGATTTCCGGATTGATCAGGAAAATTGGATTGCGGCTTGCTTCATCCGATGGTTCGTCATCACGCTGCGGTTCGCCATTGCCTTCTTCAGAGCCCTCTTCTTCAGCTTTTGCACGCTGGTCGCAATCGACCACAACGACACGCAATGGCAGGGCAATTTGGATACCGGCCAAACCAATACCCGGCGCCTGATACATGGTTTCCGCCATATCATCGAGCATCTTTAGCAGTTCAGGGCTAATTTGCTCTACCGGCTTTGATGCTTTGCGCAGAATTGGATCTGGGATTTGGATAATTTCTCTAACACTCATAGGAGACGAAATAGGCAATCCTTGTGCTTGCGTCAACCAAAAGCAGGGGTTTGTTTTTTGGACAACAAATCAGAAGGATTTGCTTGTATAAATATTCTTGTTTTGTTCTTTTTTCAAAAAGCAGAATCGGTTATGGTTCGTTCATGACCTTAACCGAAGAACTCAACGCGCTTTTTAGTCAACCATACATCACCCTCGGCTCAAATGATTTTTCGCTTGGGCAAATGGTTTTATTTGGGCTGGCGCTGTTTGTTTTGTTCATTCTCTATCTGATTTTCTCATCAATAAAATCCGGCAAACGCCGTGCTGTAAATGAAGCAGCTGCCTTATGAGCGCGCGCCAAGCTGAAATGAAAATGGCACAATTGGTTGAAAGTCAGAATGAGCTTACCGGCCGGATGCAGGAATTGGGCTCCAGCCTCGTTAATCGTCAGTCCGAGCTTGGCAATGCGGTTAATCAGCGTCTTGATGCGATGGGCGGCAGGATTGGGCAGTCAATTACAGATACAACCAAGAACACCCAGGAAAGCCTTGCCAAATTACAAGAGCGTCTGGCTGTCATCGACAAAGCCCAGGATAATATTAGCGGACTTGCCGGGCAGGTTGTGGAATTGCAGAACATTTTGTCCAACAAGCAAACTCGGGGTGCTTTCGGTGAAGGTCGCATGAAAGCTATTATTCAGGATGTGTTGCCAATGGGCTCTTATGAGTTTCAGGGGTATTGCCAAGTTACCGAACGTTGAATGAGAAAGTGCGGTTAAGGGGTTTTTA
>JAALLB010000201.1 GCA_011087745.1 Hyphomicrobiales bacterium
TTCGTATCATATCACACCAAAACATTCGGGTTTTGGAGTAGGATGGGTATATCATATTATCTCCGTAATTTGCGGACACTCAGTGGGTAACGTAAGAAAATGTATTCACTCTTTGTGAAACTCTAAATTATCGTAAGATATTGATTAAGTGGAATAAAATTAGATGCTTTTGAGGATTTTTGGGTACTTGTTTGGTATGGGAATGCTCTTGGCGATTCTTGTTGTGGCAGGAATCGCTTGGTATTTAAATGATATGTCCAAGGACTTGCCAGATTATGAAGTTCTCAATGCATATGAACCACCTGTGACGACACGTATCCATTCAGGCGATGGATCGCTCATGGCGGAGTATGCTCGTGAGCGTCGTTTATATCTACCGATTCAGGCTATCCCAGATACAATTAAGGCCGCTTTTCTTTCTGCGGAAGACAAGAATTTTTACAAGCATGGTGGTGTTGATCCAATCGGTATTGCCCGTGCGGTAATTACCAATATCAAGAATTATGGCTCTGGCAGGCGTGCAATAGGCGCTTCTACTATTACTCAGCAGGTTGCTAAAAACTTTCTTCTTTCTAATGAGCGTTCGATCGACCGAAAGGTGAAAGAAGCACTTCTTTCCATGCGGATTGAGGCAGCTTATTCCAAAGATCGTATTTTGGAGCTTTATCTCAATGAAATCTATTTGGGTTTAAGCGCTTACGGTGTTGCTGGTGCTTCGCTTACCTATTTTAATAAATCGGTTCATGAAGTTGAATTGCACCAAGCTGCTTATCTGGCAGCACTGCCAAAGGCTCCGAGTAATTATCATCCTTTCCGTGATACCAAAAAAGCGATTGAACGCCGTAACTGGGTACTGGATCGTATGGTTGAGAACGGTTATGTTACGCGCAAGGAAGCTGATGAAGCCAAGGCCAAGGGATTGGAAGTAAATCCTCGTCGTGGATCTTCTTACCTTGCCTCTTCTGAATATTTTTCTGAAGAAGTAAGACGTGAAGTCGTCGATCGCTATGGTGAAGATGCTCTTTATGAAGGTGGTCTTTCAATCAGAACGACGCTTGATCCCGTCATGCAACGCAAGGCACGAAAAGCTTTGCATGCTGGTCTGATAAAATTTGATGTTCAGCGTGGTTTTCGAGGCCCACTTCAAGCAATCGAACTAGGTGATGATTGGGGTGTTGCACTCAATGAAGTTAAAGCTTTGAGTGATGTTCCAGAGTGGAGCCTTGCTGTCGTTCTTAGTGTTGATAATGAATCTGCAGCCATTGGTATTAAGCCAGGTAACAAAGCTTCGGGTAAACTTAAAGATGATCGGCGTACCGGGACGATTGCTCTAAAAGATATGAAATGGGCACTTCGAGTTCGTATCAAAGATGACCGCCGCACCGCCAAAGGTGTTGATGGTGTTTTAAATGTTGGTGATGTTATCTTTGTGGAGCCAATTGGGGAAGATTTGGCAACGATGACCAGTTTTAAACTTCGACAGAAGCCAAAAATTTCTGGTGCCATTGTCGCAATGGATCCTCATACAGGGAGGGTTCTTGCCATGGCAGGAGGTTTCTCATTTGCAGATTCACAGTTTAACCGTGCCACACAGGCTTATCGTCAGCCAGGCTCTTCTTTCAAACCATTCGTTTATGCAGCGGCATTGGATAATGGGTATACTCCTTCTTCTGTCGTTCTTGATGGCCCTATTAAAGTAAACCAAGGTGGTGGTTTGGGTGTTTGGGAACCGAAAAACTACGGCGGCAAGTTTGCTGGTCCTTCCACGCTACGACTTGGAATTGAGAGATCTCGTAACTTGATGACAGTGCGTTTGGCAAAAGATATGGGCATGCCGTTGGTTGCCCAATATGCTGAACGTTTTGGTGTGTATGACAAAATGTTGCCAGTGTTGTCGATGTCTCTGGGATCGGGCGAAACAACTGTTATGAGAATGGCAGCTGCTTATTCTGTGCTCGCAAACGGTGGCAAGTCCATTAAACCTTCATTGATTGACCGCATTCAAGATCGTTACGGCAAAACCATTTTTAAACATGAACAACGCGTTTGTAATGATTGTAATGCCCAGTCTTGGAGTGGCCAGCAGGAACCGGTTCTTGAAGATGACCGTGAGCAGGTGCTCGACCCTATGACTGCGTATCAAATGACATCAATGATGGAAGGGGTTGTCACTCGTGGAACAGCACCCGTTGTAAGAGAGTTGGGCGTACCAGTAGCTGGTAAAACTGGTACAACGAATGAAGAAAAAGACGCCTGGTTTATGGGATACACACCTGATTTGGTTACCGGTGTTTATATTGGTTATGATACACCCAAGCCAATGGGCAAGGGCAATACGGGTGGCGGTATAGCGGCGCCAATCTTTACAAGTTTTATGAAAGACGCTCTTGAAGGCAAGGCAAAGGTTGATTTTCGTGTTCCGCGCGGGATTAAACTTATTCCGATCAATCGTAAAACTGGCCTCCTTGCGAAGGCTGGCGGTGATGGAGTTATCATGGAAGCATTCAAGCCAGGTACTGAACCTCCAGATCGCTTCTCAGTGATTGGATTTGAAGGTGGCGCAATTTCAGATGCTATAAGACAAGGTGTTTCACCTTCTGCTGAACGCGCAGTTATTGGTGGTACTGGCGGCCTCTATTAGAATTTGGCCTGAAACCCCAGCTCGTTTGTTTGCTAATTACATTATTGATTTTAGAATATAGTTCAGGCGTTTTGGGCGAACCTGATTGCGGCCAGAATTTTTTGCATTGTATAGCTCTTCATCTGCACGGATGAACAACGTATTGTAGTTTTCATTTTTACTTAATTCGGCTACCCCAAAACTGGCCGTTAATGAGAATGTATTTTTCCCAGCGCCGAAAACCATGCTTTCTGTCTTTGTTCTGATACTTTCTGCTAAAAGACGGCCAAGATGAATATCAGCAGTGTGAAGCAAAATGCAAAACTCCTCTCCACCCATTCTGCCTGAAATGTCACCAGAGCGAAGGCTTGAGTTGAGCAGGTTGCCAAATTCTTGAATGACTGTATCACCAATAATGTGACCATGGCTGTCGTTGACCGTTTTAAAATTATCCAGGTCAGCAACGATCATAGTGGCAGGCAGATTATTTTCTTGAGCGGTGGCAATTATCTGTCGCGCTTCTATTTCAAATCCACGCCTGTTCAATAGGCCAGAAAGGACATCACTGTGTGCAATTTTCTTCATGTCCGAAATTGCGTCCATTCCAAATGCAATGCAGGCGGTAACGGCGAGTATCACCGAAAACACAGAAATGGAAAAATACAAGCTTGTTGCAATTAATGACTGCTCATAATTTGCATCTGTGAGAACATAGTCTTGAGCTATTGTGACATAAGCTATCAATCCAACTCTTAGCAAAAACTGAATTGATATTGCTATGACAACCCAAAACATAATCCTATCAATCAACATTTTGCTGTCGCGCGGAATAACAAAAATTGAGCAGGCAATTAAACTTGCGGCAGTGAGATTCGACGCAATCGTCCTGATGGTTATATCCGGCTGCCAATAGATGAAATAGAGCAATAAGCAAGCCTGCATTATGGCAATTGTACTCATCAACAATATTGGTGCTTTGTTTTTTATAGTGAACTGCAATGCCTATTGTAGTTAGAAACATTGTCGTCGTGTAGAGGATGTTGGTGATTATTGTCGCGTGGGCTGGTTCCATACTGTATCTGAAGAACCCAATTGCGAGCGATAGTGAACCACAAGCATAAGCAATCGATAGAACTGCAGGTGCCTTCTTGCTGGGCTCATAAAGATAAACTGCTAAAAAACATGCAGCAAAGGTCATCGTTATGGCTAGTGTCAGTAGTTGAAAAACCATACCTTCCCCAGTAAGCAGGTTTTGATTTGATAATTCCTTACCAGATCGTGTTTTTTGTCAGTAACTTTGAAGAATAAGTATCAATGGTTATTATTCGGCTAACATTTTAGGTTTCGGCCACAGTACTAGACTCTTGATCTGAATGCGTTGGTGAGTTTAGGTTTTGAACGCT
>JAALLB010000202.1 GCA_011087745.1 Hyphomicrobiales bacterium
TCGTATCATATCACACCAAAACATTCGGGTTTTGGAGTAGGATGGGTATACTGCTACCCAATTGCTCGCTACACTGTTTATCTTGAGCAAAAATTTGCAGTTAAAACTTAAAGGATTTAGCACATGAGTTGGACCCCTGACCAACCAATGGTTTCCATTAACAACGTTCACAAGGCATTTGGTGCTTTGGAAGTGTTAAAGGGTGTCTCCTTTGATATCATGAAGGGGGAGGTAATTTGCATTATTGGGCCATCAGGCTCAGGCAAATCGACACTGATACGTTGCATCAACGCACTCAATGATATTCAGCAAGGTTCAATTCTTGTTGAGGGACAAGAAGTAAATGATCCTGACCTGAATAAGCTGGAATTGCGCAAAAAGGTCGGGATGGTGTTTCAGCAGTATAATCTGTTTTCACACAAAACAGCACTTGAAAACATCATGATGGCACCCATACGGGTGTTGAAACGCGATAAATCCGAGACAGAAAAGTTTGCTCGCGAGTTGATAAAGAAAGTCCGTCTTGAGGGTAAGGAAGGCAGTTATCCTAGTGAACTGTCTGGCGGACAACACAGCGCGTTGCAATATCGCGTTCCCTGGCCATGCAACCAGATATTATGTTGTTTGATGAGGTCACTGCGGCACTTGATCCAGAGACCGTTGGAAAAGTTCTGTTGACAATCAAAGAACTGGCACAAGATGGCATGACCTGCATTCTTGTGACCCATGAAATGGGATTTGCACGTGAAGTTGCTGACCATATTTACTTCACTGACAAAGGGCTGATTGTTGAACATGGTCCGCCAAAATCATTCTTTGACGATGCCAAAGATCCTCGTACAAAAGAGTTTTTGAGTCAGATACTATAGTCCAAACCTATAAGTTAGCTGCGCACTACTGGTAAAATGGCCTTTACTCAGCAGCTTCACTTTGTCCTTGAGGGCGGCGTTCCAAGAGGTCTTTTAAGAATTGGCCTGTATAGGATCGCTCAACTTTTACGACTTCTTCTGGCGTTCCTGAAGCCACCAGTTCTCCGCCACCGTCTCCACCTTCTGGACCAAGATCAAGAATGTAATCGGCAGTTTTGATAACTTCCAGATTGTGTTCGATGACAACAACCGTGTTGCCGCTGTCTACAAGTTCGTGCAGGACTTCCAGTAATTTTGCTACATCATGGAAGTGTAACCCGGTTGTTGGTTCGTCCAAAATATATAAGGTTCTGCCGGTTGCGCGTTTTGATAGTTCCTTGGCTAGTTTAACGCGCTGCGCTTCACCGCCCGAAAGGGTTGTTGCCTGTTGACCAACCTTGATGTAGCCAAGGCCAACGCGTTTGAGTGTGGACATTTTATCCCGCACACTTGATACAGCGTTGAAGAAATCTTCAGCTTCATCCACCGTCATGTCCAATACATCAGCGATTGATTTTCCCTTGAACAGGACCTCAAGTGTTTCGCGGTTGTAGCGTTTGCCGTTGCAGACATCGCAGGTGACATAAACATCCGGCAGGAAGTGCATTTCAATTTTGATTAGGCCGTCACCCTGACACGCCTCGCAGCGTCCGCCTTTTACGTTGAAGGAAAAGCGACTTGGAGCATACCCACGGGTTTTAGCTTCCGGAAGCCCTGCATACCATTCCCTGATTGGTGTAAAGGCACCTGTATAAGTAGCAGGATTTGAACGTGGCGTTCTGCCAATGGGTGACTGATCAATGTCAATTACCTTGTCCAGGTGTTCAAAGCCTTCAATGCTGTCGTGCGGAGCAGGGGCTGCTCTGGCGCTGCCAATGCGCCTTGCCGCTGCTTTATAGAGTGTTTCGACTAAGAGTGTGGACTTTCCTCCGCCTGATACACCGGTCACTGCGGTAAAGATGCCGAGCGGAAAATCAGCAGTGACGTTTTGCAGGTTGTTGCCAGTTGCGCCTTTAACGCGGACCCGTTTTCCTTTTGCAGCTTTTCGGCGTTTGTCTGGTAATGGTATTGCAAGCTTTCTGGTTAAATATTGACCGGTGATTGATCTCTTGGACTTCATCACCTGTTTGGGTGTTCCAGCCGCAATGACTTCACCGCCGCGAATTCCTGCGTAAGGGCCAATATCAACCAAATGATCGGCGGTAAGGATCGCGTCTTCATCATGCTCAACTACGATTACAGTATTACCCAGATCTCGCAGGTGTCTTAGAGTTTCAAGCAGTCTCGCATTGTCTCTTTGGTGAAGTCCGATTGATGGTTCATCCAAGACATATAGAACACCTGTTAGACCGGAACCAATTTGAGAGGCGAGGCGGATACGCTGGCTTTCGCCGCCTGACAAGGTGCCGGAATTTCTGGACATTGAAAGGTAGTCCAGACCGACATCATTTAGAAACTTCAGGCGTTCGCGGATTTCTTTTAAGATACGACCAGCGATTTCGTTTTGTTTTTCATTCATTGTTGCGGGGAGGTTTTCAAACCATTGTGCTGCATGTTTAATTGAGAGCGTAGTAATATCTGAAATATGCTTGCCGTCGAGTTTTACGCATAGTGCTTCTTGTTTTAGACGGTTGCCATGGCAGGAATCGCACGGTGATGAAGACATGAATTTTTCAATTTCTTCACGCATCCAGGATGAATCCGTTTCGCGCCACCGGCGTTCCAAATTTGGAATGACACCTTCGAATGTTTTCTTTGTTTCGTATTTGCGAAGGCCATCATCATAAATGAAGTTGATTTCTGTTTTGTCCGTACCGTGCAAGATTGCTTCTCGGGCTTCGTCGGATATCTCCCGCCAAGGATCAGACATCTTGAATTTATAGTGTTTGCCCAATGCTTCCAGTGTCTGTGCATAATAAGGTGAGGGCGTTGAGGATTTTGACCAAGGTAAAATAGCTCCGCCTCGAAGTGTCAGGGTATCGTCCGGAATTACCATATCCGGATCCATACCCTTTTGGGTGCCAAGGCCATCACAAGTTGGACAAGCGCCAAAAGGATTGTTGAAAGAAAACAGCCGTGGTTCGATTTCTGCAATGGTAAAACCAGACACGGGGCAGGCAAATTTTTCTGAAAAAACCAGTGTTTCATGGGTAGAATTCAAAGACTTGTTTTTGGCACCACCTGCAGCTGTTTCTTCTGGCGGTAGAGGTTTGTCCGCAAGTTCTGCGACAGCAAGGCCCTCTGACAGATTAAGTGCCGTCTGCAGACTATCAGCCAAGCGCGTTGCAATATCATCTCGAACCACAACACGGTCTACGACGACATCGATATCGTGCTTGTATTTCTTATCCAGGGCAGGGACGTCAGCAATTTCGTAGAGTGTGCCGTCTACCTTTACGCGCTGGAAGCCCTTTTTTGTGAGTTCGGCCAATTCCTTGCGGTATTCGCCTTTGCGTCCTTGAACGATTGGTGCGAGCAGGTAAAGCCGTTGACCATCTTCCAGTGCCATAATCCGGTCAACCATCTGCGAGACGGTTTGACTTTCAATTGGTAGACCCGTTGCAGGTGAATAAGGAATTCCTACGCGCGCATACAATAGACGCATGTAGTCATAAATTTCGGTTACGGTGCCGACTGTCGAGCGTGGATTTTTTGATGTGGTTTTTTGTTCAATTGAAATGGCAGGCGAAAGACCGTCTATCTGATCTACATCAGGCTTTTGCATCATTTCCAGGAATTGGCGTGCATAGGCTGAAAGGCTTTCGACATAGCGACGCTGGCCTTCTGCATAAATCGTGTCGAACGCCAGCGATGATTTGCCTGAGCCGGAAAGACCCGTGATGACGATTAACTTGTCTCGAGGCAAGTCTATATCGATGTTTTTCAGGTTATGTTCACGCGCACCACGTACTGAAATATGCTTTAGGTAGGCCATTAATATTTATCCACACTAGACAAGGGCATTTGATTCTCGCTTGTATTCTTACACAAATAAGAACATAATAGGAACATATGAAATATTTATTATCTATATGCACAGTACTAGACGCTATTGGATAAGGCGTTGAATTGATTCATAAATGTGATT
>JAALLB010000203.1 GCA_011087745.1 Hyphomicrobiales bacterium
TCATAGCCCACCCTTATCAGAGATAAATCCTGAAATCAACTTGGCATTACCCTTGGGAGTACCAACTTTCAATTCATCTCTCACAAATTCTGCTTTGCATTGGCGCACTATTCTTAACATAATTGACATTGATACCTACGCACAAACATGGATCCGAGTAGTTAATTTTGACATGTCAGTTATCGTTTCCCAATTTTCCGGTGGCTAATTGCGAATAACCATAACCGTGCAATGTGCATTTCGAACCACACGAGCCAGGTTTGGGCCTATCTCGTAGTTTGGGAATTCTCCTTTTGCGGAAGCCATTACTATCATGTCAAATTCTTCCTTGTGGGCGAGTTTTAGAATCTCGCGATAGACGCTACCTTGTTCAATATGAACAGGCACATCACCAGCGCCGCCATTTTCCAGAATTGCCTTAACAGCATTACTGACATGGTCCTTTGCACCATCACCGTATTTAGTAGGTAGATTGGGTAGTTGTATGATTTGTGGAATAACAGAAACTACATGTAAATCTGCGCCATAAAATTTAGCTTGCTGCAGAGCTACAGACAGGGCTTTTGCCCAAGATTGCTCATCTGTGTGATCAATAGGAAGCAGGATTTTGTTTGTCATTTTTCAACTCCTAAGATGAATAAGTTTGAAGAGTAAAGGAAGCCCACAGAGTGGGCTTCCCGTATTTGTTAATCAACTTTCTGAGACTGTTCAGGGGCTTCTGATTGGCCATTTGAAGCAAAAAACTCTTTTGTCAGTTTAAAGACAATTGGGCTTAATAGAGCCAAAGCGATCAGATTTGGAATTGCCATCATTGCGTTCAATGTATCAGCCAGTAGCCAAATGAACCCAAGATCAGCAGTTGCGCCAAAGTAAATCGCGATAATCCAAAGGACACGGTAAGGAACTAAAGCCTTTGTTCCAAAGAAAAAACCAACACATTTTTCACCATAAAATGACCAACCCAGAATAGTGGTGAAGGCAAAAATGGAGAGTGAAATAGCAATTAGATAGCCACCTATTCCAGGAAGACTTGTTTCAAATGCCAATGAAGTGAGTGCCGCGCCACTTTCACCCGAAGTCCATGCTCCAGATGCGATGATCGCCAAACCTGTGATTGAACAAACGATGATGGTATCGATGAACGTACCCAGCATGGCAACCAGACCTTGATTAACTGGGCCAGCAGTTGAAGCGGCAGCATGAGCTATTGGTGCTGAACCAAGACCGGCTTCGTTTGAAAAGACACCGCGTGCCACACCAAAACGGATCGCTGCCCAAACAGCTGCACCTGCAAAACCACCTTCAGCTGCTGACGGAGTAAATGCATGGGTGAAAACAAGGCTGACTGCGTTACCAATGGAACCAATATTTATGATTAAAACGAGTAACCCGGCGATGATATAAGCAACTGCCATAAATGGAACCAACTTACCGGCAACTGAACCGATACGAGTTATGCCACCTAGAATAACGCCAGCGGTTAGAACCATGAGAACTATACCGGTAACTGCAGCAGGGACGCCAAAATTGGAATTAATCACTGCAGCAACACCGTTTGCTTGAACTCCGTTACCAATACCAAATGCGGCAATTGCGCCGAATAATGCAAAGGAGGGTGCCAGCCAATACCATTTTTTATCCAGGCCATTTTTAATGTAATACATTGGGCCGCCAACAAAATTGCCCAACTCATCGGTTTCACGGTATTTAACCGCACATACGGCCTCTGCGTATTTTGTTGCCATACCGACCAGTGCTGTTATCCACATCCAAAACAACGCGCCAGGACCCCCTAAAAAAACTGCCGTTGCGACGCCAGCAATATTGCCCGTGCCAATCGTAGCTGACAACGATGTCATTAGAGCATTGAACGGACTGATTTGTCCTTCGCCTTGACCCTTGCGGCCATTAAATAACAGTTTGAAACCCCTTCCAAGTTTCAAAATTGGCATGAATTTCAATCCTGCTTGAAGAAAGAAACCTACACCAAGAATGAGAACCAACATTACTGGCCCCCAAACTATTCCATTAATTTGTCCTACTATATTTGATAACGCTTCCATGATTTTACCTCCTTGCGTTTGTTTTTCGTGTCTTGCTCGTTAACATGCGCCGAGACAAGGTTGGTTAAGTGCTCCACCCATTGCCGGATGGGCATGATAAGTGTGAGCCGTGTTTCTCTGTGTCAGGCTTTTTGTGTGAATTTCAGCTTGATTAGCTGATAATGTTAAGAAATCGTTTGATTGAATCTTAAGGTCTTTTAGGCTTGTTCCAGCGTAGACGGCAGTTTCATCAACACGAGTAGATTTGACTGCTGGCTGCTTAGCCAAATAAGCCGCAACAAATGCACCAGAGTTACCTTCGACACAAATGAGATAATCGGCAGACATAACCAGCCGCTTGTTCAGGTCTCCATCCCAAATTTTAGAGCCAATGCAGAAAGTTGCACCAATGTATTTCGATACGATTTTTCTCATATTAGCATCCCTACACTAAGAATTTTCGCTTATAATAGAATTTTCTCTAATTGCAAACATTATTTTCTTAAAACTCATTGAACCGTTTATGAGAATTTATTACCCTTTTGGAAAAGTGAGGAATTATGGAAAAACAGCACAATGAATTCGAGGCTATCCTTCCCAATGCGCAGGACGAGGAAGCACTGGGTAAACTTATTCGCGAAGCGCGAAAGACCAAGAATTGGACTTTGGAAAAAGCTGCCCAATCTGCAAAAATTGGTAGATCAACTTTGTCCAAAATCGAGAACAACCAAACCAAACCTAGCTTTGAAGTTATTCGGCGATTAACAAAGGCGCTTGATCTCAATACGCCTCAATTGTTTCTACAATCCGGCAGCGGCAGCATAAATGGACGACGAGATTACACACCCAAAGGGAAAGGTGAGCCTCGCGAAACAGCAACCTATACGCATGAATTATTAAGCAATGAAATTGCCAATAAACACATGTTGCCATACATCTCGACAATCAAAGCTCGAGAAGTTTCTGAATTTGAAAACTGGATCAGACATTCAGGTGAGGAGTTCATGTACGTGTTAAGTGGTGAACTCATGTTCATTACCGAACATTACCGGCCACTTCCAATGAAGGCTGGAGATTCAATTTACTATGATGCTGGAATGGGGCACGGTTGTATCTCAACAAGTAAGAAAGATGCTCAAGTATTGTGGGTATCTCTTCAGATGTGATTTCAACTTTGTAAAAGATATCCATTTTGGAAGGTTATGAACACACAATCCAATTGTACAAGAGCAACAATGGATCATGAGCAATTCATACGACATTGGTCTACATGCAAAGTAACTTTCGTAACCTTTAGCTACTTGGGGAACCCTTCTTTTTGTCGCAAAATAAGTACTCTACCATTGAACACAAATTTAGCCGTCAAAGCCGAAGGAATGCCTACTTTGGGTCAAAACCAGACATTCAACGCAGCAAATCAAAATTGAAAATTAGAAGAACAAAATGTCCTTTTGGAGACCCATAATTTACTCCAGAATCGCGTTTAGAGTTCTCCCGCCCCCCCAACTCGAAATTACAAAAACACGCAGTATGTGCTTTAGAATGAATCCGGTGACTGATTTCAAATTGGATGCTTTTGTTCTTTAAAGGACTGTTTAGCAGCACATGCTAGATTCAAGAAAACAGTTATTGGAATATCTATGAAATCGTTTTTTGTTTTCTTCGCACTGGTCTGGGTTTTATCGCTTACATATCTGGCTTTGACACCCGTTTTTAAAAAAATTCAAGGCCCTGTCTTAATTGCATTCATTATCAAGGCTAGTCTTTTTCTAATAATAGCGACCATACTGCGATTAGTCCTTGGTTTTGTAGTACAATCACTTGGGCCGTATCAGGATGATAGCGCTCTAGCAACGTTCGGCGCTTTTTGTGGTTTAGCAACCTCCGCTCTGCTGGCATATATACCCATCCTACTCCAAAACCCGAATGTTTTGGTGTGATATGATACGAAA
>JAALLB010000204.1 GCA_011087745.1 Hyphomicrobiales bacterium
CGTATCATATCACACCAAAACATTCGGGTTTTGGAGTAGGATGGGTATAAAAATACAGAACACCAAACACTAAAAAGCCTCTTTGATATTTCAAGGAGGCTTTTTAGTTTAAATCTATGAATTCAAACAGTTAGAAGCTTATCCAGGTGCCATTCTGATCGCACCATCAAGACGTATCGTCTCGCCGTTTAGCATTGAATTCTCACAAATTGACAAGGCAAGCTTTGCGTATTCTTCCGGCTCACCCAGACGAGATGGAAATGGCACCATTGCACCCAATGCATCTTGAACCTCCTGAGGCATACCCTTCACCATCGGTGTTCCAAAGATACCCGGTGCAATTGTCATGATGCGCACACCATTACGGGACAAGTCACGCGCCATTGGCAATGTCATGCCGGCAACCGCTGCCTTTGAAGAACCATAGGCAATCTGTCCGATCTGCCCGTCAAATGCTGCAACTGATGCTGTATTTATGATAACGCCGCGCTCACCATCTTCGGTGATTGGATCTTGAGAACACATACCAGCAGCTGATTGGCTCGCAACATTGAACGTTCCGATCAAATTCACACCAATGATCTTGGCAAATAACGCTGCATCATGGGGATTTCCCTCTCGATCAACCGTCTTTGCAGCAGGAGCAATCCCTGCACAGTTAACGCAGATGCTTTCCTGGCCATTTGCAGCTCGAACTTTCTTAAAACCGTCTTCGACAGAGGCAGGATCTGAAACATCAACCTTGGCAAAAATACCGCCAAGTTCGTCAGCAACCTTTTGCCCCGCTTCTTCATTGACATCAAAAATACCAACTTTAACGCCAAGCGCTGCAAGTGCCCGTGCGGTTCCTTCACCAAGGCCTGATCCACCGCCAGTAACTACCGCAGAAATTTTATCATTTAATTCCATATACTTATGGCCTTTCAATCGCAATTGCAGTCCCCTCACCACCACCAATACAGATAGAAGCAAGACCGCGTTTTTTATCATGTGTCTCTAGTGCATTAAGCAGCGTCACGATAATCCGCGCACCTGAAGCGCCAATCGGATGCCCTAAAGCACAAGCACCGCCATGCACATTAACAACATCTCGTTCAAGACCAAACTCATGCATAAATGCCATTGGAACAACCGCAAAAGCTTCATTCACTTCCCAAAGATCAACATCATCCTTGGACCAGCCGATCTTTTCCATCAGCTTTTTTGCAGCAGGAACAGGCGCTGTTGTAAACCAGCCTGGTTCATGTGCGTGGCTTGCATGCCCATGAATTATGGCACGAACTTCCAGCCCTTCCCGTTCAGCCACACTTTCGCGCGTCAAAACAAGAGCCGCAGCTCCATCAGAGATCGAAGACGCATTTGCAGCGGTCACTGTACCGCCGTCACGCTTAAATGCAGGCTTTAATTGGGGGATTTTGTCAGGACGCGCATTGCGCGGCTGCTCATCAGCAGTAATTTCAACGTCGCCTTTGCGAGTTGAGAACGAGACAGGGGCTATCTCATTGGAAAAACTGCCTTTTTCTTCCGCATTTTGTGCGTTTTCAAGAGATTTAAGAGCATAAGTGTCTTGCATTTCTCGCGTAAACTGAAACTTCTCGGCGCAGTCTTCCGCAAAATGTCCCATCAACTTGCCCTTGTCATAGGCATCTTCGAGCCCATCCAGGAACATGTGATCGATCACTTGCCCATGACCAAGACGTGCGCCTCCGCGCATTTTTTTAAGCAAATAAGGCGCATTGGTCATGCTTTCCATACCACCAGCAACAATAATATCTCCGTTCTCAGCCTTGAGCTGATCGAAGGCCACCATTGCGCATTTCATGCCAGAACCACACATCTTGTTGAGCGTTGTTGAGGGCACACTTTGATCAAGACCAGCATGAAAGCTTGCCTGACGAGCAGGCGCTTGTCCCTGCCCTGCGGGCAAAACATTGCCCATAATCACTTCATCAACCTTGGAAGCATCAATGCCAGCCTCATTAACGGCTGCTTTAATCGCAGCACCGCCAAGTTCAGAAGCTGTAAGAGAAGCAAACTCCCCCTGAAAACCAGCCATTGGCGTGCGCTTGGTGCCCGCAATTACAATTCTATCGCTCATCTAACTCTCCTTAGCCGGAAATGAATATAGCCCGAAAATCGTTCACATTGGTTCCCGTAGGCCCCGGTATAAACAAGGCATCAACTTTTTCAAAGGCTGTCCACGCATCATTGTTTTGCAAATATGCAATGGGATCAAGTCCAGCCTGTCTGATTTTACTTGCCGTGTCACCGTTTACAAAGGCACCCGCGTTATCTTCGCTACCATCAATGCCATCGGTGTCAGCGCAAAGACTGTGAATTCCGGTTTCGCCAGAAATCTCCAGCGCGAAGGAAAGCAAAAACTCGGTATTCCGCCCTCCTTTACCATTGCCTTTAAGCGTAACAGTGGTCGCTCCTCCAGAAAGCAACAGAATCGGTTTTTTAAAGGGGCGGTCACGCAACAATATTTCTTTGGCAATCGCAGCTTGGGTTCGCGCGGCTTCCCGAGCCTCACCTTCAATTGCATCTGACAAAATATGCGTCTCAATCCCTGCTTCTTCAGCACACTTCTGTGCAGCTTCGAGTGACTTGGATGCAGACGCAAAAATATGATGCTCAGCACGGGCTAACTTTTCATCATCTGGCAAGGGCGCATTTGCAGCATCAGATTGAATATGCGCCATCACCGCATCAGGTAACTTCATCTCATATTGAAAAATAATCGCAAGCGCATCATACCGTGTTCCCTCATCTGCAACCGTTGGACCAGAGGCAATAAATTGGGGATGATCGCCTGGTATATCGGAGACCAATAATGACACAACTTTTGCCGGATATGCCGCAACTGCAAGCCTTCCACCCTTAATGCTTGATATATGCTTACGTACTGTATTCATTGCGGAAATTGGCGCGCCGGAAGCAAGCAATGCTTCATTGACGGCAATTTCATCAGCCAGCGTCAAACCATCTGCCGGGTACGGTAATAGGGAAGATCCGCCACCAGAAATTAGCGCAACTACCAGATCATCTGGCGTTAAATTAGATACGGCATCAATCAAGCGCTTGGCACCAACGAGCCCTGCTTCATCAGGTACCGGATGAGCTGCTTCAAGTACTTCAAAATTCTTGCATTCACAAGCATAATCATAGCGCGTTACAATCACACCCTCGAGCGGGGTTCCGCGTTCAATCGCCCATGCATCCTCGAATGCTTTTCCCATTTGGGATAACGCCTTGCCGGCACCGATCACAATGGTTCTGCCTTTCGGCGCAGATGGCAAATAATCAGAGATGATTTTTGCAGGATCTGCTGCATCAACAGCCGCGTTAAAAAGCGTGGTCAAAAACTGGTTTGGGGTATCAATTTTACTCATAGGTTCTGATATGCCGCGCGGGTCAATTGGTCAAGACAATGTGCTGATTGCATTAACAACATCGCACAGCATTTTATAGATTGAACCTTGTGCATTCTTCCTCTACTGCAGAATAAGAAGAGGAATTCCCGTGGAAAGAAAATCTCGAATTGATGCAACAGGTGCCATGATCCTGATCATCTTCATGGCAGTGCTCGGTTTGAACCAGGTTGGCATCAAGATTGTAAATGATGGAATGGCTCCTGTCTTTCAGGCAGCACTCAGATCGGTTGCCGCCTGTGTTATCATGTTTGTTTATTGCTTGTGGCGCGGCATAAAAATTGACACTCGTATGGCTGTATTAATTCCAGGCATCGCAACCGGGGCATGTTTTGCAATTGAATTCGCCCTGCTCTTTCATGCAATACAAATTACAACAGTTGCCCGTGCATCTGTTCTTTTTTACACCATGCCATTTTGGGTCGCGATTGGCGCTCATTTCTTTATTCTAGGCGAAAAGCTGAATATAATTAGGGTTTTGGGCCTCATGTTGGCCGCATTGGGAACTGAACCGCCCCTTGTTTGTCGGAGGGTAAAACTCTAGGAGAATTACCCTTA
>JAALLB010000205.1 GCA_011087745.1 Hyphomicrobiales bacterium
CCTGAAACGTCAACCCCAAATAATCAGATTTTCAAGGACTCGGAGTATATCAATATCTTGATCAAGATCATCTCTGTAAAATACTGCGGCCAAAAGTTGAACGTCGTAAAGAAAGTTGCGTTCACTGCGTAAGCCTTTGGATTAATCAATTGTAGAGCTAGCGCATCAAAAAAACCTGGAATTCTATCAGCCTTGATAAATGCGATTTCACTCCCAGCAAACGCTATTTTGAAGGCAAGATAGGACAAATAGGCAAGAGAAAGCCCAAGCAACACTTCCGGAAGATAGGGAGCAGAAAAAATAACAGTTTTTAAGCCAAATATAACTGCAAGCCCGACCAGGAAATTCCCAAGCCATAGCCCCCATAAAAACCTCTGTCCCGCAATAAATCCAAATCCAGAGCCAACACCTGCAATACTCAGAACACCAGGTCCAGGTGTCATGATCAAAAGCAGGGTAGCGCCAAAGAATTCGAGCATTGGGGCTAATCTTTTATCATCGAAAGGGAAGCTTGACCGTCTTGGTCATCAACTTTGCGGTAAAAACAGCTACGAACACCAGTATGACACGCACCAGTACCTTCAAGTCGTACCTTTAGTAGTATCGCATCCTGATCGCAGTCGGTGAGAATTTCTTTAACATGAAGAATGTTGCCGGAAGTTTCGCCTTTAAGCCACAGTTCCTGACGCGAACGGCTCCAGAAATGCGATTGCTTGCTTTTTATGGTTTTTTGAAGTGCTTCTTCATTCATATGAGCAAGCATAAGAATTTCGTCGCTGGAATGATCCTGAACTATTGCGGTCAGTAAACCATTTGCATCAAAGCGAGGTGCTAAAATGCTTCCTTGTTCAAGTTGTTGTTTATCGCTTAGCGTTGGAAATTTTTTAGACATAAAGGCCACCAGAGTTTTTCTGATAGCCTTATGGTTTATTCCTTGCCCATACGCAACATTGAGAAGAAATTCTGTTGCTCAGCAGGATTGTCATGGAAAGCACCAGTATAAGCAGTTGTCATGGTTGTCGAACCCTGCTTTTTAATGCCGCGCATCGCCATGCACATATGCTCAGCTTCAATCATCACGGCAACACCGCGTGGTTCAAGAGCATCTGTAATGGTGTGGGCAATTTGCGCTGTCATGTTTTCCTGCGTTTGAAGACGCTTTGAAAAAATATCAACAGTGCGGGCAATTTTTGAAAGACCAAGTACCCGGCCATCTGGCAAATAGCCGACATGCGCTTTGCCAATTATTGGCACCATGTGGTGTTCACAATGGGAATGAAATGGAATGTCACGAACCAAAACCATGTCATCATATCCGCCAACTTCTTCAAAGGTGCGTCCCAGAACATCTTCTGCATCAAGGTCATAGCCACCAAACAGCTCAAGATAAGCTTTTGCAACACGTTTGGGTGTATCTACCAAACCCTCACGGTTGATATCTTCACCTACCCATTTAAGAAGTACACGAACTGCATCTTCTGCTTCGTCACGGGAAGGACGGTCTTCTTTCGCAAGAATTTTGCGAGTTTCAACTTTTTTCAAACTTTCAAGGATTGCATCCATGCTAATCTCCACTTTGGTCATACGTTAAACTCCGCGTCATTTGATCTATTTCGGACCAGTCGCAGCCTTTAACTCCACAAAGCGGAAGAGAGGGCTTTGGCCGGGTTCCGGGGCTTTTGAGACCTATTTCTCATCCGCACGGTGACCTGACATATTCACGATATAAAGTATTATTTAAAATGCTCAATACTTTGTCGCATTAATTTGTTCACTTCTTTGTCGACGAAATGTTACTTCATACTTATATTGTGACATGAATGAGACATTACAACATGATGTCTGAACCCATACTGAATGAGTTTGTGAACAAAAAAATGCTGGATTCTGTATACAATTCAAAAATCCTGGAATACGCAGGAAATATCCAAAAAGTTGGCGAATTGGATAATCCTGACGCAAAATCGCGTGTTCATTCCAAATTATGCGGTTCCACGGTCGATGTTTCACTGAAAATTGAAGAAAATCGTGTTTCTGAATTTGCTCATAAAGTAAAAGCCTGCGCTCTTGGGCAGGCGGCTTCATCAATTATGGCACGTGTTGTTATAGGCAGTAACGCCGATGAGTTACGTAAACTCCGTAATACAATGTATAAAATGTTGAAAGAAGACGGACCGGCACCAATTGGCAAATTTGAGGAATTTAAATTTCTGGAGCCAGTGCGAGATTATAAAGCCCGCCATGCATCAACCCTTTTGACCTTTGATGCGGTAGTAAATTGTCTCCATGAAATTGAAGCCAAGCGGCAAGCAGCTCAATAATGTGCGATGAATCAGAAAATTACAAACAATCTGTAAGTGATTCAAAAGATTTAAAAAAATCGCAAAATCGAAACTGGCAGGGTGAATGGCGTCGAACCCCTGGCCGTATTTTGGGCACAAGCCTCATTCGTTTCTACCAACTCACCTTTTCAAGCATGATTGGATACGGATGTCGCCACCTGCCAACCTGCTCAGAATACAGTTATGAGGCAATCGCCCGATACGGATTATTAAAGGGAGGATGGCTCACGTTATTGAGAGTTGCAAAATGTGGACCTTGGGGTACAAGCGGACACGATCCAGTGCCAACTCCCGAGAATAGTCAAAAGAAAAGCGATGAAAAATAATCCTGCAGCCATTGTTGAATATACGCGCGGCAATTCCGTTGAAAGCACCCATGAAATTGATATGGTTGTAGCAGATAGTGCAGGCAAAGTAATTTCAACATACGGCGATGCTGATATTCACATCTATCCACGTTCATCTATCAAATCATTACAAGCACTGCCATTGGTTGAGTCCGGTGCAGCGGATGCTTTTGGATTTGAAGATAAACATTTGGCCCTTGCCTGTTCATCCCACAATGGGCAGCCAATGCATGTTGCTGCTGCTACCAAGATGCTCCACAAGGCCGGCTTGGACGGAAGTTGCCTCGAGTGTGGTGCTCAATTGCCAAAGTTTCCGGAAGATCAAGAACAACTCACACTTAAAGGTATAAAAGTTCAGCCAATTCACAATAACTGTTCTGGAAAACATGCCGGCTTTCTAGCCTTTGCAAAGCATACAGGTTTGGAAACAAAGGGTTACATTGGTTTTGATCACCCTGTTCAACGTGAAATTGCCGGTGTTCTTGAAAGCATTACAGATGCAAAACACGGTGAAGATAATTATGGTATCGACGGCTGCTCCATTCCTACATTTAAAATCCCTATTAAGAACCTGACGGTTGCTTATGCCAAGTTTGGGGTAGGTCAGGACGCATCCCGAACCCGTTCAAAAGCAATGATAAGACTACGTGATGCCTGTATGGCTCATCCAGAAATGGTTGCGGGAGATAATCGTGCCTGTACGCAACTCATGCAAACTCTTGGCAACCGCGCCTTTGTTAAGATTGGCGCAGAGGGGGTTTACACCATGTCACTTCCTGAACTGGGTCTTGGAGTGGGGATGAAATCACGAGATGGTAGTTTTCGGGCCGTTGAAGTTGCAGTTTCTCAACTGGCTTGTGATTTACTTGCACTTGACGAACAAAAGCTTGAAGAAATGAAACCACTGACCAATCCGGTGCTTAAAAACTGGAATGGCATTGAGGTAGGTTCAGCTCGGCTTGCATAGAGTATTCCGGTTGATGCAGCCCATGGCTCATAAATTGTTTTAATGAAGAGAGGTTTTCATGACTTATCTAAAACAGATTACACCGTTTGTTCTCGTGTCAGATCTAGAACAAACAATCGAGTTTTTTGAAGATATTTTGGGGTTTAAATGCGGCTTTCAAGCCGAAAATTATGCCTTTGTTCATCGTGAGAATGTCGCTTGCGATTGTTGGAAGTAGGCTCAGACATTGATCTGCAAGATAAGCGGCGTCAGCAATCGTGTTATATTGATGGTAACTGCCCAGCTACCCCGCCACGGGATTTTTAGTCGACGGTCAATCATCT
>JAALLB010000206.1 GCA_011087745.1 Hyphomicrobiales bacterium
AAAACCCTTAACCGCACTTTCTCATTCAACGTTCGGTAACTTGGCAATACCGTTGAAAGGATACCTTTTAGAACGATAGGTCCATCCCATTGGTCACGTACCTTTTTGAAGTAGTCCCAATCAAGACAGCCGCCCAGCTCTGGCCCGACAAATTTCAGAATTTCTTTCAAGTCACCCTTGGGCACATATTTTTTCATCACATCAATATTGGGTTGACCCCGCATCAAGGTGCGAAGCGCCCACTCGGGTCTCATGCATATTTGGGCAAGAATTTTGGGTGTCAGTTTGGGCGGAATTGTAATGCCAGCTCTGCGTTGGCGTTCTCGCATGGAAGGCCAGGGAACATCCGCCGTTACAACCAGTGTATGATATCCGTTATCTTTGGCTCGTTGGATAAGGTCAATGCGAATATCATCCCTGCGAGGTGGGTAAAGTTGGAACCAACCATACTCGCCAGAAATCTTTCCGCAATTTTCAGGCGAGTCAGATGCGGAGGTGCTTAGGCAATGCGGAATCCGATGCTGGTTTGCGGTCTTGGCAAAAATCTGCTCGGCATAAGGCCACATTAAGCTGCTATACCCAATTGGCGGAATGCCAAAAGGCGTGCTGTATTTAATGCCAAACATTTCCGTTTCAATCGATGGTTCAATAATGCCCATCATGTTTCGTGGCACCATGGTGATTTTTGTAAGGGCTTTTTCATTGCGGTGCATCGCAGTTTCACCACCCGTAGCGCTATCAAGATATTCCTAGGCAAAATGAGGAATAAGTTTCTTGGCCTTTTTCGCCAAATCAGAAATTGCCGGGTATCGGTTGTCAGTAAGCTGGGCTACGCGCAAAAGTTTTACTCTTTTTCTTCAATCTGTTCAGCTGACTTAGTACTCAAGATCAACCTGATCAAAGCAATACCATCTACAACGACAACTGCAAATCCAATAGTATTTAATCAATTGAAATTAGCAGATTTAAACTGTTAAACGCAGCATTTCTTCGTAATCATGCAATTAAAATGGCGCTGACAGGGTGTGGGGCATTTGTAAGTATCGCCGTCTGGCTATTGCAAATTTCCCAGATTCATGAACTCTGGGGGTAATAGTGTAATTTTGGAGCCTTTTATGAACACCAAACCTAATTTTCCAGATGCAGATGCCATCAAAAAAACCAATCTGAAACATCATTGGCATGCGTTCACGGACATGGCGTCACTGGACGAAAAGCAGCTAATGCTTATTATACAGGCAAAGGGCTCTCATATTTGGGATTCCGGCGGTAACAAGATTCTAGATGGAATGGCTGGTCTTTGGTGCGTAAATGTAGGCTATGGTCGCGACGAGATTGCCGAAGCCGCCGCAGAGCAGATGAAAGAGCTTCCGTATTACAATACGTTTTTTAAATCCACCCATTCGCCAGCAGCCTTGCTGTCTGAGAAGATTGCATCTGTCACGCTAGGCGACTTAAACCGGATTTTCCTCAATACTTCGGGTTCAGATTCCAATGATACTGTCTTGCGTATTGCAAGAGCATATTGGGCGGGCAAGGGCCAACCGGAAAAGACCATCGTTATCGCCCGTAAAAATGCGTATCACGGTTCAACAATGACCGGTGTTACTCTTGGCGGCATGGAAGCCATGCATTGCAGGGCGGGCCACTTATTCCGGATATCGTCCATATTGATCAACCTTATTGGTATGATGAAGGTGGCGATATGGATCCAGATGAATTTGGTCTCATGCGGGCCCGGGCGCTGGAAGAAGAAATCGACAAACACGGCGAGGGGCGTATTGCTGCATTTATTGCTGAACCTATTCAGGGTGCAGGCGGAGTGATTGTTCCTCCTGATACTTATTGGCCGGAAGTCATGCGCATTTGTAAGGAGCGCGATATCCTGTTTTGCGCAGATGAAGTGATCTGCGGGTTTGGCCGGATGGGTGAGTGGTTTGGTTCAATGCATTACGATTTGCAACCCGATATGATTTCCATGGCAAAAGGCCTGTCATCTGCTTATCTTCCAATTGGAGCAGTTGCGTTTTCTGAAGCGCGCGCTCAGGAAATGTTCAAAACCGCTGGAGAGTTTTTCCACGGGTATACCTATTCAGGCCACCCTGCTTGTTGCGCTGCAGCTCTCAAAAACATTGATATTATAGAGCGCGAAGGATTAATTGATCGTGTTCGTGACCATACAGCACCCTTATTTGCCGAGAAAATGAAGAAACTTGCAGACCATCCAATTGTTGGTGAAGTACGAACCCGTGGTCTATTGGCCGCTATTGAACTCGTGCCGGAAAAACCGTCTAGAAAGCGATTTGAAAATATTGGTACAGTTGGCACACTTTGCCGAGACCATTGTTTTGCAAATGGCCTTGTTATGCGCGCAGTGCGCGACACGATGGTGTGTTCACCGCCACTTGTTATAACCGATGAAGAAATTGATGAATTGGTAGAGAAGGCTTGGAAATCTCTTGATGATATATGGGCAAAAGTAGGTAACAAATAGAGTAATTTTCATGCATCCTGAAGTTAAGAATTACCTCGATAATAATCCCGAGCCGCAGTCCATTGATGTCCTAATTGCTGATGCAAATGGTATCTTGCGAGGAAAAAAAATTCCCAGGAGATCAGTTGGAGAGCCTTTATAAAAAGGGCGCCAACTTGCCGATTTCTTTGATGTTTGGAGATGTGCGTGGCGCAACGCCAGATGCACTTTTGGTTCCACCTTTGGTGGGCGACCCGGATATCAATTACAAGGCAATAGAAGGTTCATTGCGCCCCGTACTCTGGACAAAAGTCCCCACTGCTCAATTGTTCTTGAGGGCAACGGATAAAGATGGAAACAATCTTGCAACAGACCCTCTGACCGTACTTGAAAAAGTTATCGCACGCCTCAACGATGATAACATGTTTCCTACCATCGCTTTGGAGGGTGAGTTTTATCTTCTTGATCCATCAAAATCACCACCAGAACCGTTAAAGCCAGCCAATGGTTGGCCGTCATTTGAGGGGCCTCAAGTTCATGCACTTGAACCGCTGCGAGATGTTCAGGATTTTTTAAACGGTGTGAAAGATTGGCAAGCGCGCAGTCCATCCCGCTTACCTCCATTCTTTGTGAATATGGTGATAGCCAATTTGAAATGAATTTAAATCATTCATCGGATGTAACCGAACATGCCCGGGAATTCATGTTACTGAAGCATGCGATTAAAAACATTGCAGAAACTAATGGACAGCTTGCAAGTTTTATGGCGCTTCCGTTGAATAATAATGCCGGTAATGGGTGTCATATACACGTAAGTGTTTTGGACAAAAATGGCGCCAATATCTTTGGCAATGATGAAGCAAATTTACTGTCGGGCATAGGTGGTTTGATGGAAATTTTGCCAGAGTCTCTGGCTGTTTGCGCACCGTTCGCCAACTCATACCGTCGTTATAGCAAGGAAGGTTGGTCACCTAATTCGGCTAACTGGGGACGCAATCACCGGTTGGTTTCATTGCGCATTCCAATTTCTGGTGACAAGGACAAACGCGTCGAACATCGCATCGCTGGTGCGGATGTAAACCCTTATCTTTTATGTGCTGCAGTGCTTGCTGGTATTCACCATGGCGTTAAGAACGGTATTGACCCGGGTCCTGAATCCATGGAAGGACAGGAACCAGAACCGGGAATTGAACTCCCAACCCGTTGGCGTGAAGCATTGCAGGCGTTTTCCGGGTCTGAGTTTTTCAAAGATTATTTTGGTGAAGAATTCATGGAAATATACTGCAGGGCAAAATTCGCGGAAGAAGAAAATTTTCATTTGGAAGTTTCAGACCGTGATCACGGATGGTGCTTGCGCACGGTCTAATTCAAAGCATTTTTCGTAAAACCATTCCTGGTTTCATGACAGCAAATGCAACAATAAAAATGGTGTATACTCCGAGTCCTTGAAGATCTGATTATTTGGGGTTGACGTTTCAGGCTTG
>JAALLB010000207.1 GCA_011087745.1 Hyphomicrobiales bacterium
GCCTGAAACGTCAACCCCAAATAATCAGATTTTCAAGGACTCGGAGTATAATAAACTGGAAAGCTTGTTTCAATTTTTAGTTGCAGGAACTTAGTAAGTTGGATGTTTGCCTTGGATAAAAAGCAGACCTTAATCCTTTTGCATCAGTACTATTGAGAAGGAAAGACCTTATGCTTTTTGCGGCGAGGTCAGGGTTTCTCTATTTTGAGGTATGGTCCAGACCGCGATGAGGGATGTCAGTCCTGCACATCCGGCGACGATCAGGGCAGTTTGGTAGTTTCCGGTTTGCTCGTACAAGAAGCCTGCTAATACGGGTGCCAGCAAGCCTGCAATGCCCCAAGCGGTGAATACTCTTCCATAAACCTGTACGCTATCGACCGGCTCATACAGCGTGCCGACGATTATTGGGTAGACTGCGATGATTGCCCCGTACGAAAAGCCGATGAAGGCGAGACTGGTTAAGATGAGTACTTCGCCTTCAATCAATGCAAGCATGAAGAGTGCTGCGCTTGACAAGATTGGGAAAGCCATCAACATTTGCCGGTTTGTTGCCCGGTCAGAAAGCCAGCCTCCCAAAAAGCTGCCGATCATGTTGAAGACAGCGATGATGATGGGTGCGGATAATACAAGCGCATCGCTTAAATTGCCTGACCGTGCGATGCCAGTGGCGTGGCCAATAGCCATTAATCCAGCACTTACGGCGGTGCCATAGCCCAGCCAAAGTTTGATGACCAGCATACGGTCTGATGGGGTCTGCGCCATGGGTTGCTCACCTGACTGCGGCTTTAGAAACCTTAGTTCAACTTTCGACTTAACAATCAATCCTGCAGTGAGGGGTGTAATGACTACCAGCACCAGAGCTAACCCTATCATTGCTCCTGAAAACCCGTAACCGGTTACCAGTGCTTCGAAGAATAAAGGGGAAATAACAGCACCCAGTGCATAACAGGCTGTGATTATGCCCATCGCCAAGCCTTTAATACCCGGATTGGCCTGTGCCGAGCTTTGCAATGCAAACCCATAGCCCAGGCCATTGGGTGCACCAAACATCAAGCTATATCCCAGTAAAACCGTATAAAGACTATTGGCAATGGCTGCCAGCAGACAACCAATGGCAGCCAAAACGCATATCAATGCAAACAATGAAGCCGGGCGAAATCTTCTATAAATGTGATGTCCAAACAAAACACTTAAGGTCAGCGCAACCAAAGCCAGAGAATAAATCATGCTGACTTGCGATCTTGAGGCAGAAAACCTCTGCTCCAAGGGTTCCAGAAAAACTGAAAATGCATGCACAGACCCCAGCACCAGCATCAAGATCATGCCAGCTACAAGAACGAGGATACCGTTTGGGTTTGATTTCTCCAACATAGTGGCGCGAGGTTAGCACAAGTGAGATTGGTTGATAGGGGGAAACTTGGGGTGGCTTCGGGTTAAATCTCTTGCAAGATTTCCCCCTTGCGCAATTTGTAACATTCAACTAACTTCACCCCATGAACACGACACGCATCCTTCTTGATACACTCCTGCTCGCACTTAGCTGCGATCGTCGGGCTTGTATGTGATAGAGCACCCGGCGGTCGATACGATCTGACCGCCAAATCATGGTCTCATCGAAGCTCTGAAACTTTTCAAAATTTAAATAGAAATTAAGGTGCATTTTGGACTATAGCTATGTCCACACGTTGCACGAGCAAAACAAGAAGTGATCGTAACAATGACCAGTAATAATCAAACTCCCATCATGCCAACAGCGGGCGAAAAATATCGCGCCTATGATCGCATAGATTTACCCGATCGTACCTGGCCGGCAAAGACCATTACCCAGGCGCCAGTCTGGTGTTCGGTTGATCTTCGTGATGGCAACCAGGCGCTGATTGACCCGATGGGGCAGGACCGTAAAGAGCGCATGTTCAAGCTGTTGCTTGATATGAATTTCAAGGAAATCGAAATCGGATTTCCTTCTGCCTCGCAAACAGATTTTGATTTCGCGCGCTGGTGTGTGGAACATGGCAATGTGCCTGAAGATGTTTCCTTGCAGGTTCTCGTGCAATGTCGTCCAGAATTAATCACCCGTACGTTCGAAAGTCTTGAAGGTGCCAACCAACGAATCGTGCATTTTTATAATTCAACGTCAGAGCTTCAGCGCCGCGTGGTTTTTGGGCAAGATCGTAATGGAATCAAGCAGATAGCAGTTGATGCTGCGAAAATGATTCGTGATATGGCGGAAGCTGCAGGCGGTGGTTATCGCTTTGAATATTCACCAGAAAGTTTCACCGGAACCGAACTTGAGTTCGCGCTAGAGATTTGTAATGCGGTTGAAGAGGTGATGCAGCCGACAGCTGATAACAAGTTGATTTTCAACTTGCCAGCGACGGTTGAAATGTCGACACCGAATATTCACGCCGATCAAATCGAGTGGATGTCACGCAATTTGAACAATCGTGAAAACATCATTCTTTCGCTTCACCCGCATAATGACCGGGGCACCGGTATTGCTGCTACCGAGCTTGGATTGATGGCGGGCGCTGACCGGGTTGAAGGAACCTTGTTTGGCAATGGTGAGCGTACCGGCAATGTTGATTTGGTAACGCTTGCACTTAACATGTTTACGCAGGGTGTTGACCCGCAGCTTGATTGTTCTGATATTCCGCGCATGAAGGATGTGTATGAATATTCAAACCAGTTGCGAATTCCAGAGCGTCATCCTTATGTGGGTGAGTTGGTTTATACAGCTTTCTCCGGTTCACATCAGGATGCGATCAACAAAGGTATGAAGGCAATTGAAAAAGCCAACAAACCGCTTTGGGAAGTTCCGTATTTGCCGATTGATCCGCAAGATGTTGGGCGCGACTACGAAGCAATCATCCGAATTAATTCGCAATCGGGCAAGGGCGGCATCGCTTATATTCTTGCTCAGGATTATGGCATTCAATTGCCGCGTAACTTGCAAATTGAGATGCTAAATGAAGTACAGCGCATTACGGATGAAGAGGGTGTTGAACTGCCCTCTGCGCGCATTCATGATGTGTTTCAGGAAGTTTACGTCAAACAGCCAGGTGGTCGTTTGAAATTTATTGATCATTCAACAACGCTTGCTGGTGAAACCGGGTCCGGAATTCGCAATCTTGAAGCGGTGATTGTGGATGGCAAGACCAAAACCACCATCAAGGGTCAGGGTACGGGACCAGTTGACGGGTTTGTGGACGCACTTTCCAAGCATTTGGGTATGGAAATCTCGGTTATTGATTATTCCGAGCACACACTTCGTCCGGGCGCTGATGCTTCTGCTATCTGTTATATGAAAGTTGAGTCAGGCGGCACGAAACTGTTTGGCGTTGGTGTTAACTCCAACATCGTTGCTGCTTCACTTGAAGCCCTGGTCAGTGCTGTAAACAGATTGGTCTAATCCATGGAAACAGACTTCTCCAAAGGCGCTGCATGGATGGAGGGTGACATAATCCCGATTGGTGACGCGAAGATTTCCGTTACCGATTGGGGGCTTACGCGCTCTGATATCACTTATGATGTTGTGCATGTTTGGGAGGGCAAGTTCTTCCGGCTGGATGATTATCTGGACCGGTTTCAAGTCTCGGTTGAAAAGCTGCGTCTGGATATCCAACAATCGGGTGATGAGATTAAGCTTATCCTGCACCAGATGGTGGCTGCATCCGGTTTGAAATCTGCTTATGTTTCGATGGTTGCCAGCCGCGGCACGCCCTCAATTCCAAGAACTCGCGACCCGCGCCAATGCGATAATCATTTTTATGCCTGGGTTGTGCCATTCGTTTGGGTAATCAAACCGGAAATTGCAGAACGTGGAGCCCATGTTTTGCTGGCTGGCGATGCTACACGAATAGGTACAAATTCGGTAACTACCCAGCTACTGGCTTTGTCATTTAGGGGCGCGACAATTTGAATCGGC
>JAALLB010000208.1 GCA_011087745.1 Hyphomicrobiales bacterium
TCCAATTACCAGCTAAAGCTGGTGGTTTGAAACCATAAAGTTGGAAAATCAAAGAATGTTATTGGAATTGCGCTGGTTATTTCCATGTTGATCACAGTAATTCCATTCATGATGGTTTCTTGGGGACTGCAATTTATCGATTCAGGAATAACCGCCTTGTTGTTGGGGACCACTCCCTTCATGGCAATGATCTTGGGGCATTTTTTTACACGTGATGAATCTATAAACCGGTATAAGTTGCTGGCTCGCGATTGGATTGGCAGGCATTTTACTCATCGTTGGGCCAGATGCCATTGGCAACTTGGGCTCGACTTCGTTTATTGCCCAACTTGCAATTATTGCATCCGGATTTTGCTATGTAAGCGGTGGTATTTTAATTCGCAGGGTCGATATGAAACCAATTCCGTTCACAACATTGGCCCTGGGCCTAGGAGCAACATGTCTTATCGCAATTGCAATCATTGTTGAGGGCATTCCATCACAGCTACCTGGAATGAAGGCATCCTTGGCCCTTCTTTGGTTAGGATGTTTCCCGACTGGTCTGGCATATGTCTTACGGTTTTATCTGGTGCGCCGGGTAGGGGTCTCAACCTTTGCAATTGGCATGAATGCCATTCCGGTTTTCGGGATTATATTTGGTGCAATTTTATTAAATGAAGCAGTGGAAATGACCACAATAATTGCGCTTTGTCTTGTTATTAGCGGATTATTTGTTGCAAGATTGGGGACACCAAAACTGGACCCCGCCAAATGATGAACTCCCGTATTGAGCTATTGGATTTTGCAAGAGGCATTGCGCTTATTGCCATGACAATATTTCATTTCGGGTTTGATCTTGAGTTATTGGGTGTAAAAGATGCCGGATTTATATCTCAGCCACATTGGAAATATTTTGCTCGGGCAATTGCCAGCTCATTTTTATTCTTAGCTGGCTTCAGTCTGTATCTATCCCATGGCAAGGGTATTCTATGGACAAGTTGGAAGCCTCGGATGGTGAAGATTGTCGCTGCCGCATTACTTATTACCATTGCAACGTATTTCGCCACGCCAGATCAATATATATTTTTTGGAATTCTCCACGCCATCGCGTTTGCAAGTGTGGCTCGGTTAATATTCCTGCGCATACCTTGGCCAGTAATAGTAGTGATAGCCATTGGCGTTTTTGCGATGAGATATTATGGCCGCACGGCCTTACTTGATGCACCATACTGGTATTGGACAGGTCTGTCCGCCGCCAACCCGAACTCGAGTGATTATGTTCCGGTTTTCCCCTGGTTTTCTGCTCCATTGCTGGGAATTGCAATTGCAAAAATATGCAATCAAATGAGATGGTTTGAAGCTTTGGCAAAACCGCAATTGGATCAGGCACCAGCCAGAGCTCTAAAATTCATTGGTCGCCATAGCCTGGTTTACTATCTGCTTCACCAACCCATTATGATCGCGGCTTTGTTTGCGGTGCTTTGGATTGGCGGAAGTCTTTAGATTTTCTGCGTGTATTTGATAAACGGCGTCAGGCTCGAAACCTTGTCATACAATCTGCGGCCGTCTTCATTGAAGTCTTGAGTTAGCCAATAGACCTGGTCACAACCGCGCTTTCTGGCTTCATCATAAACAGCTTCTATCAACTTTCTCCCAATACCTTTGCCACGAGATTCTGGAACAGTGTAAAGATCATGCAAGTAGATGCGTTGTTTTGGCGACCAGGTAGTACCGTGATAAAGATATTGAACCAATCCTAGAAGCGTTCCATCTTCTTCTGCGACAAGACATGTAGGACCATCAGGATCATCATTCAAAAGTCTATTCCAAAGACTGTCCGTCACATCATCCAAATTGGTTTCATAGTATTCTTGATAGCCTTTCCATAAAGGCTGCCAAGCATCACGTTCATCTGAGCGGAGAGGGCGAATTACAATGGACACTATCTACCAACACCAAGTTCTGCCATGCGGGTCAGGCTTTGCTCTTCAACCTGATCCAATTCCGCAATGGTTTCATCAATATCTTTGCGCTTCTGCAATAATTGATCACGTTTTTCAGTGACTTTTTCAATAAGCAGTTTTAGTTGGCCACCTTCACCAGGCGGCTCTTTATAAATTGAGATGATTTCTCGAATTTCAGCGATGGAAAATCCAAGTCGCTTGCCGCGCATAATCAGCATGAGCAAACGTCTGTCAGATGGCTTAAAGAGCCTGGTTCGCCCACGTCTAATGGGTTGAATAAGCCCTTCGTCCTCATAAAATCGAATGGTGCGAGTAGAAACTTCAAACTCGCGTGTTAACTCAGTAATTGAGTAAAATTGTTTTTGCTCTGGTGACTTCAAACTACTCTCCAGACCCCTGAATGCACTAAAAATTATTTACGTAAAAGTAAAACCCGCCATAACCTGCCCTCTGGACATTCAAAATGCAACCCTATCAGCTTGATTTTATTGTCTTATATCGCAATCCACCATGCTGCCAAGCCCAAAAAAGCAAAAAAACCAACAACATCAGTAACTGTTGTTACAAATACACTAGAAGCAATTGCCGGATCTATGTCCAATTTATCAAGACCAATTGGTATGAGAATGCCGGCAAGTGCAGCGCAGAGCATGTTGACGATCATTGCAACGCCAATAATCAGGCCAAGACTTTGATTGGAAAACAAAAATGCTGAAATAAACCCAATCAGGACAGCAAAAAATACGCCATTTAGAAGGCCAACCATAATTTCTCGGCGAATAGTGCGCATCATGTTGTAATTATCGATGTCCTTAGTTGCTAATCCGCGAACAGCAACCGTCATGGACTGGGTGCCTGCATTGCCCCCCATTGAGGCAACTATGGGCATCAAAATAGCCAAGGCAACCATTTCCTGAATGGTCGCATCAAATCGACTAATTACTGCCGATGCCATAATGGCCGTCAACAAATTTAGAAAGAGCCAGGTAAATCTGGAACGTGTGATTTCCATTACACTATCGGAGAGTTCTTCATCGCCAACACCCGCAAGGCGCTTGATGTCTTCATCCGCTTCTTGGTGGATAACATCAACCACATCGTCGATCGTCAGCACGCCAACAAGCCGGTTTGCTTCATCAACACGGCGGCAGATACCAGATCATATCGTTCAAATACATGTGCTGCTTCTTCTTGGTCTTCCAGGACAGGAATGGGATGAACTGTGGCTTCTTTGATTTCTTCAATTCGTGTCTTGCGGCTTGTTCTCAAAATATTGTCAAGTGTTACATAGCCGATTAACTCAAATGAAGGGCCAACCACGAATACTTCATAAAAACTCTCTGGAAGGTTTTTGTCATCGCGTAGGTGATCAATCGTTTGTCCAACAGTCCAAAAGGGCGGAACAGCCACAAATTCGGTCTACATGCGACGGCCGGCAGTTTCTTCGGGATAATCAAGAGACCGTATTAGTCGTGAACGTTTTTCAATTGGAACAAGCGAGAGAATTTCATCTCGGTCTGACTGCTCCATATCCTCAAGAATGAACACTGCATCATCAGATTCCAGGTCCGTAAATGCTTCAGCAATTTGTTCGTTTGGAATTGCATTGACAACTTCAAGACGAACAGCTTCGTCCACCTCGGTTAGTGATGAATAGTCAAATTCATCACCGGTTAGCTCAACCAGGCTTGCCCGTTCATCACTGTCGAGAGCTTCAAGAATATCACCAAGTTCAGATTCGTGCAGCGGCTCGATTAACTCTTTAAGGCTGGCGCTGTCTTGGTCCTCAATAAAACGTTCTATGCGATTTATTAATTCAGGTCGAATTGCCTTATCTTCTGTGTAAACAGAATTTTCTGGGGCATCTTCGTTTAACTCAATTGCTTCCATGCTCTTGTTATACATCGGATCACAGTACTAGACTCTTGATCTGAATGCGTTGGTGAGTTTAGGTTTTGAACGC
>JAALLB010000209.1 GCA_011087745.1 Hyphomicrobiales bacterium
TCGTATCATATCACACCAAAACATTCGGGTTTTGGAGTAGGATGGGTATATCCAAAAACCTTTGCGGCGGCTGTAACTGCCTCCAGTGCAACATTGGGTATTATCATCCCCCCCTCCACACCGATGGTTTTGTATGGTGTTACAACAAACACATCTATCAAGTCTTTGTTCATAGCGGGCATCATTCCTGGCATCCTTCTTGGAGGTGCATTCATGATTACGAGTTACATCTTTGCTCGTACAGAAAACCATCCCGTTGATGAAAAGTTTGAATTGCCACGTCTTTGGATATCCCTGCGCCGAGCTCTCATCCCTTTGATGATACCTCTTTTCGTTCTGGGAAGTTTAATTGGCGGTTTTGTAACACCAACAGAAGCAGCAGCTGTTGGGGTATTGGCAGCATTGGTCTTTGGCTGGATTGTTCAACGCGATTTAGGATTTTCCAAAGTTTATGAGCTTGCAGCCACGTCTGTCAGGCAAACATCAGTTGTTATGATGATCATCGCTGGCTCTGCGGTTTTGGGTCAGTTTTTAGCCAATGAACAAATTCCACAACAAATCGCTTCCGCATTAGGTGATGTTACCGACAGCTTTGTATTACGCATGTTGATGATTAATTTATTTCTGCTTTTCCTCGGAATGTTTCTACATGCTTCTGCTGCAATTATTGTCGTTATTCCGATGCTGATTCCCTTGTCACGAGAGATGGGCATAGACCCGGTTCACTTTGGAGTAATCGTTTGTTTGAACTTGGGAATTGGTCAACAAACACCGCCCGTTGCTTCAGTTCTACTAACGGTTTGCTCGGCAACAGGCTTGAGCATTGAAGACGTGATGTCTTATTGCAAATGGTTCATTCTAGCGATGTTTATTGTGCTCATGATTGTCAGCTTTTTACCTGCGACAGCACTATATCTAGTCTAAAAAATAGCTGCCTAACCAAGCAATAATCCACAAGAAAATATGTCTTAGTTCGAAGCAGTTTACCCAAGGCAAGTTAACTTGATTGAGCCAACTTTTGTTGGTTCAGAATTAAAATTAAAAAAATTTACCATTTGATTAAAAAAATAAAATAGCCTAACTTCGTTCAGATGAACAGCGAACTTGGTTTTTTAATGGAGGTTATATGAGCCGAAATAAGTTAGTTGATGGAGTGGTTTCAAACAGATTGAGCCCGGATGAATATCTGGAGAACTTTTCTGATGTTCATCCTCCACTTGATAATCATGAAGCTTTGGTTGAAGCAGATCGTTGTTATTTTTGTCATGATGCACCTTGCATGACAGCCTGCCCGACCAGCATTGATATACCAATGTTCATTAGACAAATTTCCACCGGTAATTCACTTGGATCAGCTAAAACAATATTTGACCAAAATATTCTTGGCGGCATGTGTGCAAGGGTTTGTCCTACAGAAACATTGTGCGAAGAAGTCTGCGTCAGAGAAACCGCAGAAGGAAAACCTGTGAAAATTGGTTTGCTTCAACGCCATGCAACTGACGAAGCAATGGCAACTCAAACTCAATTTTATGAGCGGGCCAAGCCAACTGGAAAGAAAATCGCGGTTGTAGGTGCAGGTCCTGCAGGACTTTCGTGTGCTCATAGATTATCCATGCACGGCCATGATGTTGTGGTTTTTGATGCAGCTGAAAAATCAGGCGGGCTAAATGAATACGGAATTGCCACGTATAAGACTGTCGATGGATTCGCTCAAAGTGAAGTCGAGTATATTACGGACATTGGCGGCATCAATATTAAACATGGCATGCGACTTGGTAAAGACATCACTCTTGATGACTTAAACAGCCAGCATGATGCAGTGTTCCTTGCAATGGGTTTATCTGATGTCAATCACCTTTCAGTCCAAGGCTCTGAGGCGGATGGTGTAGAAGATGCAGTTGATTTCATCTCAAACTTGCGCCAATCGGATGATCTATCCAAGGTAAATATTGGCCGCAAAATAGTTGTCATAGGTGGTGGTATGACAGCAATAGACGCAGCTATCCAGGCGAAATTGCTTGGAGCAGAAGACGTTACTATTTGCTATCGACGCGATGCAGAAAACATGAACGCATCTCAATATGAGCAAGACTTGGCAACCTCCAAAGGCGTTGTAATCCGACACTGGCTACAACCGGGTTCAGTTGTTTCTGCAGATGGCAAACCCTCTTCAATCGAATTTGAATATACCGAAAACAAGAATGGCAAACTAGCTGCAACTGGTGAGACAATGGCAATCTCTGCAGATCAAATATTTGTTGCAATTGGACAAAAACTATCTGCTTCAGACCTTGAAGCAGGCTCCAATTCAGTAAAATTTGAAAACGGTCGCATAGCAGTTGATGAGGAGTTTAAAACTTCCATCGCCGGCATTTGGGCGGGTGGAGATTGCATTGCAGATGGTGAAGACCTGACCGTTTCTGCAGTAGCACATGGCCGCGATGCGGCTGAATCAATCAATCGTACACTTCAGAGTTAAGTAAAGATCATGGCAGACATCAGTAGTAATTTTCTTGGCATTAAATCTCCCAACCCATTCTGGCTGGCTTCTGCTCCTCCTACCGACAAAGCTTACAATGTTGAAAGAGCCTTTGAAGCTGGATGGGGTGGTGTTGTTTGGAAAACACTGGGTGAAGAAGGTCCTCCCATCGTGAATGTTAATGGCCCAAGATATGGTGCTATTTGGGGTGCTGACAGACGTTTGCTTGGCCTGAATAATATTGAGCTGATTACAGATCGCGATCTTTATGTGAATTTGCGTGAAATCAAGGAAGTGAAGAAAAAGTGGCCTGATAGAGCAATGATTGTTTCTATCATGGTGCCGTGTGAAGAAGCTTCATGGAAGGCAATTTTACCTCTAGTTGAAGAAACCGGTGCTGATGCAATTGAATTAAACTTTGGTTGTCCGCATGGAATGAGTGAACGCGGGATGGGTGCGTCTGTTGGACAGGTTCCAGAATATATCGAGATGGTTGCACGATGGTGCAAAGCCAATACTCGCATGCCGGTTATTGTTAAGTTGACACCAAACATCACGGATATTCGTTATCCAGCTCGTGCAGCCCAGACCGGTGGTGCAGATGCCGTTTCCTTGATCAACACAATTTCTTCCATCACTTCTGTTAATCTGGATAACTTCTCTCCTGAACCCTCCATTGATGGCAAAGGCAGTCATGGTGGCTATTGCGGCCCGGCTGTGAAGCCAATTGCGCTGAATATGGTGGCGGAAATTGCGCGCGATGCAGAAACTGCCAATCTACCGATTTCGGGAATTGGCGGAATAACAACCTGGCGTGATGTAGCTGAGTTTTTAGCTCTCGGCACCGGTAATGTGCAAGTCTGTACTGCTGCGATGACTTACGGCTTCAAAATCGTTGAAGAGATGATTACAGGCCTGGAAAACTGGATGGATGATCAAGGTCACAAAACGCTTGATGATGTTATTGGGCGTGCTGTTCCTAATGTCACCGATTGGCAATATTTGAATTTGAACTATGTTTCAAAAGCCAAAATTGATCAGGATTCATGTATCAAATGCGGGCGATGCCATATTGCGTGTGAAGACACCTCTCATCAGGCAATTACCAGCCTGGTTGATGGACAGCGGCAGTTTGAAGTCATCGAAGAAGAGTGCGTTGGTTGTAACCTTTGTGTCAACGTTTGCCCAATTGAAGACTGCATAACCATGGAACAATTGCCGGCTGGATCAATGGATAAACGAACCGGGGAAAGTGTTCCCGAGATTTACGCAAACTGGACAGAGCATCCTAACAATCCATCAAGCTCTGGGTAAGTTTAATTTCGTTTTGGCGAACATTCAGCTCAATAATTTGCATGCTATACTCCGAGTCCTTGAAAATCTGATTATTTGGGGTTGACGTTTCAGGCTTGAG
>JAALLB010000210.1 GCA_011087745.1 Hyphomicrobiales bacterium
TTCGTATCATATCACACCAAAACATTCGGGTTTTGGAGTAGGATGGGTATAATGACATAATAAGTTTCAGGAGGCCTTTTAGGATGCTTGCGAACACCAATCAAACTTATGGACTTGTTGCGCAGGTGCTTCACTGGGTAACAGCGGTGTTAATTCTGCTACTCCTTGTGCTTGGGATTTATATGCATGAGCTTCCTGCCGATACAGCCCAGCAGGTTGAGTCAAAAATCTGGTTGTATTTTCTGCATAAAACGCTTGGTATTCTAACCTTTATAGTCGCAATTGTCCGCGTCGTTTGGGCGATGGTCCAAGAGTATCCATACCCATTTAATGGTGACAAGAAAATCGAGATCTTTTTGGCCTCGGTGGTGCATTGGCTTTTATATGGATGTATCATCTTGATGCCGATAACGGGGTGGTTGCATCATGCAGCGGTCGAAGGTTTTGCACCTATTTGGTGGCCGTTGTCGCAAGATATTCTATTTGTTCCGAAAGATCCTCAACTAGCAAAGTTGTTTGGCAATGCACATTTCTTGACGGCTGTTTTGTTGATGGGATCTATTTTCTTGCATATTGCTGGTGCATTTAAGCACGTCATTTTTGATCGTGACCAAACGCTTGCAAGGATGATCCCCGGCAAAGTTGTAAGTTTTGTTTCGCCGCTCTCTGCGCCTGGCAAAAGCAAAATCTATTTGGCGTTGGTTGGAGTTGTCTTCGCAGGTTTGTTTGTCGCTATTTTTAATAGTCAATCTCCCCTCATTCAAGATGAAAATTCTGTTGCTGAGAAAAGTATACCTTCGACAGGAAACTGGATTGTTGACCATTCAAATAGCAAGCTTGAAATCCAAATCACCTAGGGTGGAAAACCTGTATTGGGCAACTTCGCAAACTGGCTGGCAGAAATTGAGTTTGATCCTGATAACCTGGAAAAAGCAAACGTTGCAGTTAGCATTGACATTGCAAGCCTATCGCTTGGTAGCGTGACAGAACAGGCAATTTCAAAAGACTTTTTAAATGCAGCCGGATATCCTCAAGCTGAATTTTCATCCAATAAATTTACAAAGATCAACAGTGACAAGTATAAGGCGGAAGGCACGCTCAAGTTGATTGGACAAACAAAGCCACTCACTTTGCCATTTGATTTAAAAATTGAAAATGGCCGCGCTTTCATGACCAGTATGACGAAAATTGAGCGACTAGATTTTGGTATTGGTCAAAAAGGGTTTTCGACTGATGGTATGTTGGGCTTTTCAGTTCAAATAAAGGTGAAATTGGAAGCTGAGCTAAACTAGATACAGATAGATGTTGGAATTTGGTACATAACAGACATTATAAAATTTACTGTTTCCAAAACAAAACAGAATTTATTCTTCCCATTTATGCAATGCATCGTCATCTGCATCTTTGGCGTCGACCCAATCCCCTTCTTTTCCAGTAGCAAGGTGTTCCTTTTTCCAGAATGGTGCCCTTGTTTTTAGGAAGTCCATTAGGAAGTTTGCACCATCAAAGCTTGCCTGGCGGTGTGGGGATGTTGCTATAACAAGGACTATGTTTTCACCTGGCTCAATTTTGCCATAGCGGTGGATTGCAGAAATTCCGAGTAAACCGAAGCGTTCAATGCCTTGCTCTGCAATACGAATAATTTCTGCCTCTGCCATGCCTGGGTAATGTTCAAGTTCCAGGGCGGAGAGGGTGTCACCTTCTCCTCTGCAAAGACCTGAGAATGTAACAACGGCACCCACATCTGTCCGGCCTTGGGTTAGTTTTTTTATCTCGGCATTAATGTCGAAGTCTTCTTGCTGGATGCGTATGTCTGGTTTGATGGACATCAGTTAGCCACTTATCATCCGCCGGTCATCGGTGGAAAGATTGCAATTTCTTTGGCATCACCAATTAACGTAGCTTGGTCTTGAACATGCTCTTGGTCAATCGCCACCTGAATGATTTTGCGATGTTCCATAACAGCTTCAAACTCTTCGCCGCGCGTTTCAAACCAGTCAAATAAATCAGAGATGGTTTTCACCGTTACGGGTAGATCGATTTGTTCTTCGCCCATTCCAAAGCGTTCTCTTAGCCATGCGAAGTACACCAGTTTTACAGTCATTTTTTACTCAATAATATGGCGCAGGCCAGCGCGGAAATAATCATAGCCTGTATAAAGTGTAAGAACTGCAGCGCCCCAAAGCAAGACAATGCCTGTCAGGGTCGTGTATTCCCAGAATTTATCACCCGCAGATCCGGCAAGCAAAAACCCAATCGCAATCATCTGTACAGTTGTTTTCCATTTTGCAAGTTGTGTAACAGGGACACTGACCTTGAGTTCAGCAAGATATTCTCGAAGGCCGGAAACCAAAATCTCACGACATAAGATTATTATTGCCGCCCACAATGACCAACCTCGAATGGTATTGTCTGTATCTGCGGCAAGCAAAAGCAAACATGTGGAAATCAGAAGCTTGTCTGCAATCGGATCGAGCATCCGGCCAATATTGGAAGTCTGCCCCCAAATGCGCGCCAAATAGCCATCAAAAAAATCGGTTACACTTGCAACTACAAAAATGCCCAATGCCGACCATCGTGCAAAATCTGAAGATTGAAGTTTGCCTTCAATGAAAAAGCATAAAACTACAAGCGGTACTGCAACAATGCGTGCATAGGTTAGGAGATTGGGAAGGCTGTATAGAAGTGCAGGTTTGTCTTTAAGGCGCTTTGTCATGTAAAACGAATCTTCCTAATGAAAATGATCATAAATAGCTTGTGCCATTTGTTCGGAAATGCCGTCAACTGATTTTAAATCTGATAGTGCGGCATTGGATACTGCCTTCGCTGTTCCAAACCGATGAAGAAGTGTTCGCTTGCGCCCAGGACCAACGCCCGCTACTTCATCAAGCGGGTTGGTAATCATCTCTTTTTTGCGTCTTGCACGGTGTGATCCAATTGCAAATCTGTGCGCTTCATCGCGCAGGCGCTGCACAAAATACAGTACAGGATCCCGCTCTGGTAACATGAAGGATTTTTGACCCTTGATGAAGAATTTCTCAAGACCTGCATCGCGTTCCGGGCCTTTTGCAATGCCTACAATTGGCACAACATCTTCCAGGCCCAATTCCTTCATCGTGTCATAAACAATGTTCAATTGACCAAGGCCACCATCGATCAGCAGCAGATCTGGCCAAATTCCAATTTCGCCGTATTCAACTGTTTGCTCATCTGGCATGCCATGCTCTTTTACAAGACGGGAAAATCGCCTCTGCATAACTTCACGCATCATGCCGTAATCATCCCCGGGTACCAGGTCTTCTGATTTAATATTGAATTTTCGGTAATGATTTTTCGCAAAGCCGTCAGGACCAGCGACAATCATCCCGCCAACCGCATTTGTTCCCTGAATGTGTGAATTATCAAACACTTCAATTCGGTTCGGTGTTTTTTCAAGGCCAAAAGCTTCTTCAACACCTTTCATGAGTTTTGCCTGGGTAGAGGTTTCTGCAAGCTTGCGCTCTAGCGCTTCACGAGCATTGGTTCCCACATGATCCACCAATTCACGTTTTTCACCGTGTTTGGGAACGCTCACATGCACTTTATAATCTGCGCGCGTGCTAAACGCCTCTGCCAGCAATTCTATCTCTCCGGTATCGTGGGATAAAAAGATATGCCGCGGGCAGGGACGGTCATCATAAAATTGGCCAAGAAACGCTCCAAGCACCTCGCTTGGTTCAATTGTCTTGTCAGCACGCGGGAAATAGGCTCGGTTGCCCCAGTTTTGTCCGGTTCGGAAGAAAAACACCTGAATACAGGTCATGCCGTCTGATTGATAAACTGCAAACACATCGGCTTCTGAAACAGATTGCGGATTAATTCCCTGATGGGATTGTACGTGGCTAAG
>JAALLB010000211.1 GCA_011087745.1 Hyphomicrobiales bacterium
AAAACCCTTAACCGCACTTTCTCATTCAACGTTCGGTAACTTGGCAATACCTTTTGATAGCTTCTGAAAATGAGTCTGATGGCGGATATATAGATTGGGTTTTTGCAAGCCGAGATGGCTATCAATTACTGATGCTAAAAAACTGCCGCTTGAATAAGCCAGATAAGGCATTGGTTCATGCGTAGAACCGGGTAATTGCCACTTGTTCTCATCAAGGAAGCTGGCGGCATAAACCGGTATCATTCTGTCTTTGTCAATTTCTACAAATTCAAATCTTTGTTCATCCAGTAACATTGGCACACCTGAAAAACGGTAGCTCATGAGAAAATCGCAATTTTGCTCGGAAAGATGTTCATAACAATTATGTAAATTATCGGATGTAACTCTGGTTTTAAGCTTGGGAACAACGCTTTCCAGATCAAAGAGTAACGGCATCAAATTGTGTATTGAGATGGAGTGGGGTGCAGCAAACCGAAGTGTATCCCGGCTAACGCCCATTTTTGTACGAATTTCATCACGGCTTCTATGAAGTGATTTCACCATGCTCTTTGCGCGCGGTAAAAATTCTTCTCGGCTTGTGTTAAAGTTGCCGGAAATGTTTTGCGGTCTATTAATTCAGCTCCTATCCACATTTCCAAGGACTTGACCCTTCTGGAGTAAGCGGATTGGGTTACGTTTCTCTCACTCGCTGCCTTGGTGAAGTTGAGTGTTCGGGCAAAGCAAACAAAATCTTCAAGCCAGTTTATGTCCATATTTATTCCCTCACATTATAGATTTTACAAAATCAGAAAAAGCAACGTTATGCAAATTTGGAATAACGTGATGTGATGAAAGCATTGGCTAGTTTGGTAAAAGTTTGCAAAGCTTGATGAATTGTTGAAAAATTCTGGTTTGAGAGAGAGACGATTTATGCATCTGGCACGCTTTGGTAGAGTTTCACTTGGACATTTCCCAACTCCCTTGGAAAAAATGGATAATCTCACAAAAGCGCTTGGTGGTCCGCAACTTTGGATCAAAAGAGATGATTGTACAGGACTGGCAACGGGTGGAAACAAGACTAGAAAACTTGAATATCTGGTAGCTGATGCAATTGATAAAGGGGCAGACACGCTGGTCACACAGGGTGCCACCCAATCAAATCATGTAAGCCAAACTGCAGCTGCTGCCCGCAAAGTTGGAATGAAGTGTTTTGCACTGTTGGAGCACCGAGTTACCAATCAGGGTGATCAATATGCACAAACTGGCAATGTTCTTTTTGATGATCTTCTAAAATGCGAATATGAATTTCGCCCTGAAGGCCTCGATATGAATGCAGAAGGCCAGGCCCACGCCGACCAACTCAAAGAAAAGGGACTAAAGCCTTATTTTATTCCCGGTGGTGGATCGAACCCTATTGGTGCTCTTGGATATGCAAATGCTGCTTCAGAATTGGTCTACCAGGCAGATCAAATGGGTTTGCGTATCGATAAACTTGTTCACGCAACCGGAAGCGCAGGAACCCAAGCAGGGCTTATTGAGGGCTTTCATGCGATGAGCACACCAATTCCAATTGTTGGTATTTCGGTGAGAGCGCCAAAAGAAAAACAAATAGACAATGTACATAAACTTGCCTGTGCAGCAGCTGATCTAATTGGAGCACGGGGTGACTTGGCTCAAGGTCAGGTTGAAGCATTTGATGAGTATGTAGGGCCAGGATACGGCCAGCCAACTGATGAGATGGTTGATGCAATCAGCATTCTGGCAGCGGAGGAAGGAATATTTCTTGATCCAGTATATTCAGGAAAAGGAATGGCCGGGTTAATTGGTCTCATCCAAAAGGGTTACTTTAATGAAGATGAGAATGTAGTCTTTTTGCATACAGGTGGCTCTGCTGGTCTATTTGCCTATGAGCATTTGTTTTCAAGACAACAACAGGCGGCCGAATGAGCGATTTAGCCTTTGAAAGAGTAGGTAAAGGGTTTTCCCTGGTTTTGATCCACGGGTATTTGGCCGGTGCTGAAATTTGGCGGGACCAAATTGATTATTTCAAGGACAAATTTGAAGTGTTTGCAGCTAATTTGCCTGGCTTTGGCGATAGTGCCCACATCGCTGCGCCGAACACTATATCCGGGTTTGCAAACATGTTGCTAAGCCAGCTTACTGCGATGGGGGTCGAAAAATTTCATCTTCTCGGGCATTTCATGGGCGGTATGATCGTGCAGAAGATGGCAGCTATTGCACCTGAGCGGGTCAATCATTTGATATGCTATGGCACGGGCCCTGTAGGTGTTATGCCAGATCGCTTCGAGACGATTGATCAATCGAGGAAAAGGCTTGAAAATGATGGCCTGGAGCAAACTGTAAAACGCATTGCTGCCACCTGGTTTATTGAACAGAAAAATGCGCAAGGTTATAAACTTTGTGTCGCCATGGGTAAACGTGCCAGTATGCAAGCAGCGCTTGCCAGTCTTTCTGCATGGGAAAGCTGGGATGGCCGCGATGATCTTAAAAAGATTGCCGCAAAAACACTGATTATATGGGGCGATAAGGATCGCTCTTATGGCTGGAGACAGCCAGAAGCACTTTGGCATGGAATAAAAGAAAGTAATTTGGCAGTTATTCCTTCTTGCGCACATAATGTGCACATGGAAAAGCCAGATATCTTCAATGATATCGTAAGGGATTTTTTACCGACAAGGTTATCTTGAAACTTTGAATGAAATCGTATCACCCATTGGTCGGTAATGTGTAGATACATAAGGGAGAGAGAAATGAAAAAGACAATTATTAGTGCATTTATTGCGGTTGCAATGTCGAGTACGGCAGTAATGGCAGAAACTGTAAAAATTGGTGCACCAGCCTAGACTGGTGCTCAAGCGATTGCGCATTTGATTCAAGAAATCGTTGTTAGCAAGATGGGTAGTGAGGCAGAGCTTGTACCTGGTGATAATGCTGCAATTTTCGCCGCAATGGACGCAGGCAAGGGTGATATTGATGTGCACCCGGATGTTTGGTTGCTAAACCAGCAAAGCTTCACCGATAAATATGTGAAGGGCACAGGCAATGTTGCGCTTTCAGAAAATCCTTATGAAGGTAAGCAAAGCTTTTGTGTTTCAAAGCAGTTTTCAGAAACAAATGGCGTAACTTCAATCTTTGATCTGGCACGTCCAGAAATTGCCAAATTGATGGACTCGGATGGAAACGGCAAGGGAGAAATTTGGGTTGGAGCACCTGGCTGGGCATCAGCAAACGTGAACCAGGTAAAAGTTCGTGATTATGGCCTTCTACCATTCATGGATCCAATTCGTGCGGACCAATCGGTAATGACAGCTACAGTCGGTGATTCTATCAAAAAGAATATCGGTTATGCTTTCTACTGCTACTCACCGCATGCAATTTGGTTCCAACATGATGTGGTAAGATTGGAAGAGCCGGCATTTGATGCTGCAAAATACAAAGCACTGCAGCCATCAGATGATCCAAACTGGTACGAAAACTCGAAAGTGATGACTGAGGATGCACTAAAGCAAGTACAAATTGCCTATTCAAAATCACTTTAAGGACGTTCACCTGCGATCACTGAATTGTTGAAAAACATCAAACTTACCGGTGAGGATGTTTCCAGCTTTGCGTTCCAAATCGAAGGCGGCAAGGCAGCTGGCGATGTTGCAAAAGAGTGGGTTGCAGCCAATTCAGATCATGTTGATGGCTGGTTGGGCCTCAACTAATCTAACTACAAAAAACCATAGGTGCCCAGCGTGGTTGGGCACCATTTTTCTCAGAATTCGATCAGGAAAATTATGACACAGCAAGGGTATTCAATAACGCGAATTCGGGATAAGGATTTTATTAAGTTATACCCATCCTACTCCAAAACCCGAATGTTTTGGTGTGATATGATACGAAA
>JAALLB010000212.1 GCA_011087745.1 Hyphomicrobiales bacterium
AAGCCTGAAACGTCAACCCCAAATAATCAGATTTTCAAGGACTCGGAGTATAATCTATAATCTAGCACAGATCACGTCTATTTCGAGACCAATTCGCCTTAGATTGCGAATTTGTGATGAACGAGCCCTTAAAGCCAGTTTGGCAGAGAATCCATTGCAATCAGGTCATCCAACTCTACACGAGGTCGGATGACGTGGAATTGGTTGTCATTTACCAAGACTTCCGGCACAAGCGTGCGGGTATTATAAGTGCCTGCCTGCACTGCTCCATACGCACCGGCTGACCCAATGGCGAAGAGATCGCCAGGTTTCATATCAGGAAGATTACGATCCTTTGCAATAAAGTCGCCTGTTTCGCATACTGGTCCCACCAAATCTCCTCTGACGGGAGGTTGAAATAGAATTTCTTCTTCCACTGGTCTGATCTCATGCCATGCGTCATAAAGTGTAGGGCGGATGAGGTCATTCATGGCGGTATCAGCAATGATGAAGGTTTTATCGCCGGAGGGTTTGATATAAATCACTTCGCCTATCAATACACCCGCATTACCAGCAATCATGCGTCCTGGCTCGAAGGCTACTTCGCAATCCAGTTCCTTGACGTGTTTTTTGACGATTTGGGCATAAGCCTCTGGTTCTGGCGGCGGTGAATTATCATTTTTGTACGGGATACCAAGGCCACCTCCAACATCAACGTGATCGATGTCATGTCCAGCGGTTCGCAATTCGCTGATCAGTTCTCTTAGACGGGCAAAAGCCTTGTCGAACGGTTCAAGCTTTTCAATCTGGCTGCCAATGTGCATATCAATGCCGCTGACTTTCAAGCCAGGCAAAGATGCGGCAAGCGCGTAGGCATCAAGTGCGTCTTCACGGGGGATGCCTAATTTATCGCCCGCTTTACCGGTTGAAATCTTTGCATGTGTTTCTGCATCAACATCCGGGTTAATTCGAAGCGAAACCGGTGCTGTTGCACCCATGGCTGACGCACATGCCGAAAGTTGATGTAATTCCGGAACAGATTCGACATTGAAGCAAAAAATCCCTGCTTCAAGTGCTGCGTTCAATTCCTCTTTTGTTTTGCCAACACCAGAGAACATTATTTTGTCAGGTGATATGCCAGCAGCAAGGGCACGTTTCAATTCGCCGAGGGATACTACGTCAGCACCGCAGCCAAGTTTGGCAAGTGTTGTTAGAACGGCCTGATTTGAGTTGGCTTTCATCGCGTAGCAGATTTTAGCATCAATATCTGAAAATGCTTCCGCAAACACATTGTAATGGCGCGTAAAAGTTGCCGTTGAATAGCAATAGAACGGTGTTCCTACTTGTTTAGCAATTTCGGGAATTGGAACATTTTCGGCGTGCAAAATACCATCGATGTAATGGAAATGGTTCATGAAAATACCTGTTTTAAAAAAGAAAGCTGGTTGACTTTAAAGAAGTGGATCAAGGATGAACGGTTTATCCTCTTTCGGTTCTTCAACAGTTTCTTCATTTTCCGTGGCAGATTGTTCAAACCCTTCAGCTTGCACAGAACCCGGTGCTTCCAAACCACCGCGTCGGCCACAGCTTGATACTGCCATTGCCAATGTCAGCAATAACACAATATGAAAAGCAGGTTTGTTAAGGCATGAAGCCATTTTTCATATCCTAAGAAATTCTAAAACCATATTCGACAGAAGCGATTGAATGTCAAATGTTCTTCAAACGATTTTGCCAATATTTAATTTGATTACGGACATTTAAGGGTGCTGTGCCACCAAAGCTTGTTCTGCTAGCAACAGATGCTTCGACGGTCAGGACGTCATAAATTCCATATGTGATGCTGTCGTGAATTCCCTTGAATTGCTCCAGAGACAGTTCTGCAAGTTCCTTGCTTTCACTTTCAGCCAATGCAACTGCGGTACCTGTCACATGGTGTGCATCTCTAAAGGGAAGACCTGCTTCGCGTACCAGCCAGTCTGCAAGGTCTGTTGCAGTTGAATAGCCAGACCCAGCCGCAAGCTTCATTGCGTCTTTGTTGATTGTCATATCCGAAATCATGCCGGTCATTGCTGCAAGACAAAGTTCAAGCGTTTCTGCTGCATCAAAAACCCCTTCCTTGTCTTCCTGCATGTCTTTTGAATAGGTAAGAGGCAGGCCTTTCATAACTGTCAGGAGACCAACCAATGAGCCGTTTACTCTTCCGATTTTACCGCGAACCAATTCAGCCGCATCAGGATTTTTCTTTTGCGGCATGATGGACGAGCCAGTGGAGAATTTGTCGGACAGGGAAACAAAACCAAATTGCGGTGTTGACCAAATGACAATTTCTTCTGCGAACCTTGATAGATGAGTTCCACAAATGCTGGCAGCTGATAAAAACTCCAGAGCAAAATCACGATCTGAAACAGTATCCAGTGAATTATGGGTAGGCTCCCTAAATCCAAGTGCGTCAGAAGTCATATGCCGGTCGATGTCAAATCCTGTACCTGCAAGTGCAGCGGAACCCAAAGGGCATTCGTTCATTCGTTCGTGTGCATCTTTCATGCGTGAATAATCACGGGCAAGCATTTCGACATATGCCAGACAATGATGACCAAAGGTTACGGGCTGAGCTGTTTGAAGGTGTGTGAACCCCGGCATCAACGTATCGGCGTGCTCTTCTGCCTTCGTTAATAATGCTTCGATGAGCTTAAGGATATTGGTTTGGGCCTGTTCGGTTTGGCTTCTTACCCACATCCGAAAATCCAGCGCTACCTGATCATTTCTAGACCGCGCGGTATGCAAGCGGCCGGCCGCATCGCCAATTAATTCACGAAGGCGCGATTCCACGTTCATGTGAATATCTTCCAGCGCACGAGAAAAAGTAAAAGTGCCAGCCTCAATCTCTGACGAAATTGTGTCTAATCCATCGCAAATTTGTTTTGCATCTTCGCTGGAAATAATGCCTTGTTGAGCAAGCATTGAGGCGTGGGCTTTCGAGCCTTCAATGTCTTGAGCATAAAGTACCTGGTCGAAATCAATCGAGGCATTGATCTCTTCCATGATGGCGTCAGGGCCTGAGGCGAACCGTCCGCCCCACATCTTGTTGCCTGTTGTTTCTTTACTCATTACATATGTCTCCAAGCGAGTTTGAACTTGATCAAAAAATGGAAAATGCCATGAAGACGAAATCGATTATTTTGACAGTTGCTGCCGCTGTTGTTCTTGGCTCAGGCGTATACGCTATTCTGGGTGGTTCTGGCAACACGCCAGTTGGTGAAGCGACTGCCCAAACAAGAGAAGAAAGTTGTGCGTTGTCAGTTTTGCGCGGAAAGTCCATTGATGCTTCTGCAACAGGTGATGTTGCGGCGTACCGAGCGGTGGAGGATCCACTGGATCTAACAACCGCGATAAAGTTTAAAGACAAGAATGGCAATGAAAAAACCCTGACTGACTGGTCAGGACGCACGGTTTTATTAAATTTATGGGCAACTTGGTGTCCTCCTTGCCGTGAAGAAATGCCTTATCTGGAAGAATTGGAAGTCACCAAGGGAAGCGATGATTTTCAAGTCGTTCCAGTAAGTATTGACCAGGGGACGATTGATAAGCCGCTCGAGTTTTTAAACAGTATTGATGTTAAGGCGATGCCTTTCATGCAGGATAATACGATGGATGCATTTCATTCGCTTCGCAAAAAGGGCGTGGCGCTTGGCATGCCGACAACGCTCCTGGTGGACACCAACGGTTGTGCACTGGGTGTTTTGAACGGGCCAGCTCATTGGGCCAGCGATGATGCAAAGACCCTGATCGATGCAGCTCTTAATTTGGAAAAAATTGAGGGATAGTCCATCTTGTTATAGAAGCATTATTGTATACTCCGAGTCCTTGAAGATCTGATTATTTGGGGTTGACGTTTCAGGCTTG
>JAALLB010000213.1 GCA_011087745.1 Hyphomicrobiales bacterium
AAGCCTGAAACGTCAACCCCAAATAATCAGATTTTCAAGGACTCGGAGTATAGAAAATATTTTTACATCGCCTTCATACGGCCAACAAACTCTTGATAAATCCGAGGTAGGCAAAATCATCCGAGAATACTTATTGGAAAATCCAGAACTTATTCTGGAAGTTCAGCAGGCCTTGGAAGAAAAGCAGCAGCAAGAGCTCGCAGTTTCTCAATTAGAGATCATCGCCTCACAAAAGGATGAGATATTTTCAGATCCCTATCAAATAGAAATTGGCAACCCAAACGCAGAAATTACGATTGTTGAATTCTTTGATTACAACTGTGGTTTTTGCCAAAGAGCATTGACTGATATGGAAATTCTGTTGCAGTCCAACGAAAATTTGAAATTCGTTCTCAAGGAATTTCCAGTTCTTGGTGAAGGTTCCATAGAAGCAACACGCGTCAGCATGGCATTTTCTAAACTGCTTCCAGACAAACACGCTGAATTCCACACAGAGCTACTAAGTTTACCAGGCGCCAAAGATGGCAATCGCGCAATGCAACTTGCAGTACAAATGGGTGCATTACAAACGGAGATTATGACAGAGATGGAAAACCCAGAAATCATCGAAACAATCCAAAGCACCTATGCCTTGGCAAATGGCTTAGGTATTACAGGGACGCCATCATATATAGTTGGCAACGAAGTGGTTTTTGGTGCTGTTGGTCATGATCAGTTGGAAAGCAGAATCAAAAGTCTGACTCAATAAAATCCGGCTACTATCCACACCGTACAATACAATGTGATAGAAGCCTTTTCACTACCCGAATCTATGTGTATAAGCACCAAAGTGAAAATTGTTAAAACTTACTCCAAAGGGCGTGTCTAAGATTATGGCAGCTAAAAAACCAACAATCGATCAAGGACTTATCAGAGACCTTGCAAATCTTTTAACCGAAACAGATCTTTCTGAGATCGAAGTTGAACAGGATGATTTTCGTGTTCGGCTTTCAAGAACCACATCGATAGCGCCGGTTCAGGTCCACGCACCAGTAGCTCAAGCTGCTCCCGCACCTTCCCCAAGCATTGCTGTTGCTGAAACTTCAGCACCCGCTGCTAGTGCTGCTGCAGGCAACGTACCTTCACCAATGGTTGGCACAGCTTATCTCTCACCAGCTCCAGGTGCAGATACTTTTGTAAAAATTGGCGATAGTGTCAAAGAAGGCGAAACAGTCATTATTGTTGAAGCCATGAAAACAATGAACCAAATTGCTGCTCCAAAAAGCGGTAAGGTAACTGCTATTCTGGTTGAAGATGGTCAACCAGTTGAGTTCGGCGAACAACTTCTAATGATCGAATAAGGTAAGAGCCTATGTTCAATAAGGTTCTAATTGCTAACCGCGGAGAAATCGCTTTACGCATTCTGCGCGCATGTAAAGAATTAGGCATTCAAACTGTTGCGGTGCACTCAACTGCAGACGCTAACGCTATGCACGTTAAATTGGCAGATGAAAGCGTTTGTATTGGCCCACCAGCATCACGCGACAGCTATCTAAATGTTCATGAAATTATGGCAGCTTGTGAAATCACTGGTGCAGACGCAATTCACCCTGGTTATGGTTTTCTGTCTGAAAACGCCAAGTTTGCTGACATATTGGAAGCTCATAATATTACGTTTATTGGACCATCCGCAGACCACATCCGGGTCATGGGTGACAAGATTGAAGCCAAGAAAACAGCCAAGCGTTTAGGCATACCCGTTGTGCCTGGTTCTGAAGGTGAAGTTCGAGAAAATGACGAAGCCCAACGCATTGCTGCAGAAATAGGTTATCCGGTAATCATCAAGGCGGCTGCAGGTGGTGGTGGTCGTGGTATGCGCGTTGTGAACAACGAAAAAGAGATGGTTCAGGCTCTACAAACAACCAGAAGTGAAGCTGGTGCTGCTTTTGGTGATGATGCTGTTTACATCGAAAAATTTCTCGGCAAACCTCGCCACATCGAAATCCAGGTTATGGGCGATGGAAAAGGCGGCGGTATCCATCTTTGGGAACGGGATTGTTCATTACAAAGACGTCACCAGAAAGTATGGGAAGAAGCTGTTTCCCCTGCCCTTGATGATGCAGCACGAAAGAAAATCGGCGATATTTGCGCAAAGGCTATTCAAGGCTTGGGTTATTCAGGCGCAGGAACAATTGAATTCTTGTACGAGGACGGAGAGTTTTATTTCATTGAAATGAACACTCGCTTGCAGGTCGAACACCCAGTTACAGAAATGATCACTCGGATTGACTTGGTAAACGAACAATTGCAAGTGGCTGCTGGTCAGGGAATGTCGGTTGAACAAAGTGACGTAATTCTAACCGGTCATGCCATTGAATGCCGCATTAATGCTGAGCATCCAAATACGTTTGTTCCATCTCCTGGTGAAATCACCTATTACCACCCACCTGGCGGTCTAGGTGTTCGTGTGGATTCTGGTGTTTACCAGGGCTATAAAATTCCGCCATATTACGACAGTTTAATTGGCAAACTTATTGTCCATGCAAGAACACGTGAAGAATGTCTGCGACGCTTAAGTCGTGCGCTTGATGAGTTCGTGATCGAAGGTGTTGAGACCACTATTCCGCTTTTCCGGGATCTTGTTACAAACGAAGACATGCAAACTGGTAATTACCATATTCACTGGTTGGAAAAATTCCTAGTAGACAAGAACGCTTAGAGCACTTTGAGTTATATGTCAGATGAAGATGACATACTTTTTGAAATTACACCGCAGGTTTTACTAAGAGCATATGCCTGCGGTATTTTTCCCATGGCACAAACTGCGGATGATCCCGGTGTTTTTTGGGTTGAACCAGATATGCGAGGTGTATTGCCCTTAAATGAGTTTCATATTCCAAAAAGCCTGAAAAAGGTTATGCGGAATACATCCATGAGAGTTTTCATGGACCGGAACTTTAAAGCGGTCATTGAATCTTGCTCAGAAACTACCGGCTCTAGAAAAGAAACCTGGATCAATCCCCGCATCAAGGACCTCTATTGCCAACTCCATGAAATGGGCTTTGCAAATAGCGTTGAAGTTTACAATGGCGCTGAATTAGTAGGTGGACTTTATGGTGTTCGCCTTGGCAATGCATTTTTTGGAGAAAGCATGTTCTCTCGCCAATCCAACGCATCAAAAATTGCGCTGGTACATCTTGTGGCACAGATGAAAAAATCCGGGTTTATGCTACTCGATACTCAGTTTACAACGGCGCATCTTGAGCGATTTGGTGTGGTGGAAATATCCAAGACCGAATATCAGCTTCTACTGGAAGAGGCCCTGGTTGGAGAAAGCCAATTTGATTTGTCTGGGTATCAAGAATCAGATGGCGGAGTGATGTCTGATTCCTGCTTACAATCATTTAACCAGATATCGTAGATTGAGTGCTCGACAGCGTTTAGACCCGGACTATCCGCAAACATCCAACCGGTAAAAATCCGGCGAATTTTACGATCAAGTGTAATTTCATCCACCTCAAGAAAACTGGTTGTTTTTGGCGTTTCTGTCACGGGTCTGGAATAACAGACCCTCGGCGTCACCTGTAATGCTCCAAACTGGACAGTCCCTCCGATATAGACATCAAACTTGATAATGCGACCGGTGATTTTGTCTATGCCAGAAAACTCAGCAACGGCATTTTCAATGCGCGTTTCTTGGGCTTGGCTGTACATAGTGGTCACTGGAACAAATGCCGCTGCAAAGGCAATCACTCCCAAAGCAGATGCTTTTAAATAATTAAATTTCATATACGAGCCGCACTCAAATTCTGTTTATACCCATCCTACTCCAAAACCCGAATGTTTTGGTGTGATATGATACGAA
>JAALLB010000214.1 GCA_011087745.1 Hyphomicrobiales bacterium
TCGTATCATATCACACCAAAACATTCGGGTTTTGGAGTAGGATGGGTATAGATGAATATGTTATGGGAAAAGGACTGTTCAAGTCTTGCAGATTTGGATATTTGAACGCAAGCAAACTTATTAAGAATCAGTTTTAGGATTTTCTTCATGGCACGGACTTGTCTTTCCCTCATTCTGGCAGCAGGTGAAGGTACGCGCATGCGCTCCAGTTTGCCGAAAGTCCTACATGAAGTCGCTAATATTCCAATGTTATCTCACGTGATGCGTGTATGTAGTGCTGTGCAAAGTGATAAAGTTGCTGTGGTTGTTGGTAAGGGAAGTGAAGTTGTAGGTGAGGTTGTCAAAAACGAGAATGCGACAGCCAGTGTTCATGTTCAAACTGAACGCCTTGGAACCGCACATGCAACATTAGCTGCTCGTGAGGCACTTGAACATGATAGCGATGATGTCCTTGTGCTGTTTGGTGATACTCCGCTGTTAACGCCAGAAACGCTCTGGAAGATGCGTGAAGTGCTTGCTGAGGGTGTTTGTGTCGTTGTGGTTGGGTTTTATGCCAATGATCCCACAGGTTATGGGCGTTTGCTGGAAGAGGGTGACAAACTACTGGCTATTCGGGAACATGCGGAAGCTACCGAAGAAGAGCGCAAGGTTGAGTTTTGCAACGGCGGCATCATGGGATTTAGTGGTGAAAACGCTCTAGCATTGCTGGATGCGGTTGATAACAAAAATGCCAAGGGTGAATATTACCTAACCGATGTGGTTGAAATTGCTAATTCCATGGGACTTTCTGTAAAGGCGCTTGAAGCACCGGAAGCTGAGTTAATTGGTGTAAATACCCGTAATGGTCTCGCAGAAGTAGAAGAGCTTTGGCAGAAAACAGCGCGAGAAAACCTGATGACATTAGGTGTTACCATGCAAGCACCTCATACAGTATTTTTAAGCGCAGATACGGTTATTGAACCAGATGTAGAACTGGAACCGAATGTGGTTTTTGGCCCAAAGGTAATTGTTAAATCTGGCTCCAAGATTAAAGCCTTTAGCCATATTGAAGGGGCGGTTATCGGTGAACATGCTGATATTGGTCCGTTTGCCAGAATTCGACCAGGTACAGAATTATCTTCAGGCGCAAAAGTCGGTAATTTTGTTGAGGTTAAAAACGCACTTGTTCATGAAGGGGCCAAGATCAACCACCTAACTTATGTTGGTGATGCAGAAATTGGTTCGAAGACAAATATCGGAGCAGGAACAATAACTTGTAATTACGACGGCATGAACAAGCATAAGACCACGATAGGTGCTGGTGCCTTTATTGGTTCCAATAGTTCATTGGTTGCTCCTGTTAAAATTGGCGACGGTGCATATGTTGCTTCAGGAAGTGTTATTACAGAAGATGTTCCTGGTAATGCCCTTGGAATTGGCCGAGGTCGTCAATCAAACAAAGAAGGCATGGGTGAAGAAATTCGCGCGCGCAACGCTGCATTGAAAGCAGAGCGTTCGGCCAAGTAATTCATAGAATACTAACTATGTCAGATGACCTTGCAGTAACCATTATCTGCTAGGTTTTTGGTAATGTTTTGAAATGACTTGTGTGTTTCCTGATTGATGTGAACCAGTTAGGAGGTATGAAGGAATTGGGATTATGGGGACTGAAATATGTGTGGAATAGTTGGAATTATCGGAAATGAGCCAGTTGCTCCACTTTTGGTGGATGCTCTGAAGAGGCTCGAATATCGAGGGTACGATTCTGCTGGTGTTGCAACACTAGAGTCTCAGGGCCTTGATCGTCGTCGCGCACAAGGGAAGCTTGTCAATCTTGCCAATTTGCTTGATGAAGCTCCGCTACAAGGTACAACCGGTATCGGTCATATACGTTGGGCAACACATGGTGTTCCTAATGAAATTAATGCGCATCCTCATTTTTCAGAAAACATTGCGCTAGTTCATAACGGAATTATTGAGAACTTCCGTGATCTTCGTGATGAACTTGAAGCGGATGGCTATACATTTTCTTCTGAAACTGACACGGAAGTCGTCGCTCATTTAATCGCGCTGAAACGTAAACGCGGAATGTCTGCTCGTGAAGCCGCTTTGGAGGCGATTAAGCGCCTGGAAGGTGCTTTTGCCCTTGCAATTATGTTTAAAGACGAACCTGATCTGATAATTGGCGCCAGAAATGGACCGCCATTGGCAATTGGTCATGGCGAAGACTCGATGTATATCGGATCTGATGCGATTGCACTTGCGCCGTTTACCAATCAAATAACTTACCTTGAAGATGGCGATTGGTGTGTAATCACAAAAAACGACCTTGAAATCATGGATATGAATGGAAACAGGGTTGAGCGCGTAATGCAGCTCTCTGTAGGTTCCAGTTTGATGGTAGATAAGGGAAATCACCGCCATTTCATGCAAAAAGAAATTTATGAGCAGCCTGAGGTTATTTCTCATACGCTTTCGCACTATCTGGATTTTGGTAAGTGCGAAGCTCGCGTACAAGAAGACTTGGCATTTGACTTTGCCAAATTGGACAGAATTGCAATTTCTGCATGTGGAACAGCATTTTTGGCTGGTCTTGTTGGTAAGTATTGGTTCGAGCGTTATGCGCGTCTACCGGTTGATATCGATATCGCGTCTGAATTTAGGTATCGTGAAATGCCGATGGCAAAACATGGCCTGTCGTTGTTTATTTCCCAATCGGGAGAGACTGCAGATACCCTTGCTTGCTTGCGTTATTGCCAATCTCAAGGTCAGCATATCGGTGCTGTGGTTAATGTTCGTGAATCTACTATCGCTCGAGAATCTGATGTAGTTTTCCCAACTTTGGCTGGCCCAGAAATCGGTGTTGCATCTACAAAAGCCTTTACATGTCAATTGTCTACGCTGGCTTCTTTAAGTATCGCTTCAGGTAAAGCGCGCGGTACAATTTCTGCTGAAGAAGAGCATCAACTGGTGCGCGATCTTACTGAGGCGCCGAAGTTCATCAACCAAGCCTTGAAGATGGAAGCGGAAATAGAAAAAGTTGCTCAAGACTTGCAAAAAGTGAAGCATGTTCTGTATTTGGGCCGCGATACAAGTTATCCGCTCGCCATGGAAGGTGCCTTAAAGCTCAAGGAAATTTCCTATATTCATGCTGAAGGTTACGCTGCAGGCGAGCTAAAGCATGGTCCAATCGCATTGATTGATGAGGATATGCCCGTAGTTGTGATTGCACCCTATGATAATATTTTCGATAAAACAGTTTCAAACATGCAAGAAGTTGCAGCTCGAGGTGGGCGTATTATTCTGATCACCGATCAAAAGGGTGCTGATGCTGCTTCCATAAATGCTGAACATACGATCATCATGCCGGAAGTGCCGGAAGTTCTGACACCTCTGGTTTATTCGATGCCTATACAGTTGTTGGCTTACCACACAGCGGTCCTCATGGGCACAGATGTTGACCAACCACGCAACCTGGCAAAATCGGTGACAGTAGAATAATCTGGTCGTTTATGATGCATTATTGCTTGATAAAGCCTACAGAAAGCTCCATGTGTACTATTATTATTAGTAGGCAGGTGAATGGTGGATAAACCCATATTAAAAAAGAAGCGCAAGAGTGGCTTGGCACGGTTACGAAACTATTTTCTAACCGGGTTTATTATCTGTGCGCCCCTGGCAATTACCGCTTATTTGGTTTGGAGCTTTATAGAGTGGGTTGATGGTTGGGTTAAGCCTTATATTCCTCAAGTATATAACCCGGACAATTACCTACCCTTTAGTGTTCCCGGTTTTGGCCTTATCGTTGCATCACAGTACTAGACTCTTGATCTGAATGCGTTGGTGAGTTTAGGTTTTGAACG
>JAALLB010000215.1 GCA_011087745.1 Hyphomicrobiales bacterium
TTCGTATCATATCACACCAAAACATTCGGGTTTTGGAGTAGGATGGGTATATACTCTAAATAAGTAATCATATTATGCCCATCAAATCATTGCCCAAATAAAAGATACGCCAAGCACAAATAAACATCAATCAAACGACTGATGTTTAATCTTCTATTTTTGATTTAGTAGACTGGATTTCAAGATCAACCTGTCGTTTGATGTCAGTACCTTTACAAGCATGCCATCCGTAACATCGCCTGAAAGAATTTTTTCAGCCAACAAGTCCTGCAATTCGGATTGAATGACGCGTTTCAAAGGTCTGGCACCGTAAGCTGGCTCATAACCTCGCTCAGCTAACCAGTCTATGGCATCGTCTTCCAACTCGATCTCAATTCTGCGATCAGCAAGAAGCTCACGCAAATGACGAAGTTGAATTTCAACAATCCCCGCCATATCAGACTTTTTAAGGCGCTCGAACAGGACTACCTCATCAATACGATTTAAGAACTCTGGACGGAATGAACTTCGTACAACTTCCATCACCTGATCACGAACAGATGAAACATCCTGATCATCATTAAGCGCAACCAAAAATTCAGCACCCATATTTGATGTCATCACAATCATCGTATTGGAAAAATCAACTGTTCTTCCTTGGCCATCCGTAAGACGGCCATCATCAAGCACCTGAAGCAGCACATTGAAAACGTCAGGATGGGCTTTTTCTATCTCATCAAAGAGCACAACTTGATATGGCCTACGGCGAACACTTTCTGTAAGCGCACCGCCCTCATCATAGCCAACATATCCAGGAGGTGCACCGATGAGCCGGGCAACAGAATGTTTCTCCATATATTCTGACATATCAATCCGAAGCATGGCGCTTTGATCATCAAACAGAAAATCTGCAAGGGCTTTCGTCAGTTCCGTCTTGCCAACACCCGTTGGCCCCAAGAACATAAACGAACCAATTGGGCGTGATGGATCCTGCAACCCTGCCCGAGAACGGCGAACCGCCTTGGATACAGCTTGAACAGCTTTTTCTTGACCGACAACCTGTTTGGCAAGCTCATCTTCCATCCGAAGAAGCTTGTCTCGCTCGCCTTCAAGCATTTTATCAACTGGAATACCGGTCCAACGAGATACAATGTGCGCAACATGATCTGGTGTAACAGTTTCCTCAACCATTGACGCCGCGCTATCATCTTGTTCTGCATCTTCTATCTCAGCAATCTGCTTTTCAAGTGACGGAATTGTGCCGTATGAAATCTCTCCAGCTTTTGCAAGATCCCCAACCCTCTGCGCTTGTTCAAGCTCATTTCGTGCTTGATCCAAGTGTTCTTTCAGGGTTTGAGCTCCCAATAAACGGTTTTTCTCATTTTCCCAACGTGTTGTAAGGACATCCGCTTTTTCCTGAAGCTGTGCCAACTCATCTTCAAGTGTTTTAAGGCGCTCTTTTGAGGCTTTGTCAGTCTCTTTCAAAAGCGCTTCTCGTTCGATTTTAAGCTGAATCAAACGACGATCAATTTCATCGAGTTCCTCAGGCTTTGAATCAACCTGCATACGAAGACGCGAAGCTGCTTCATCCATCAGGTCAATCGCCTTATCTGGCAAGAACCTGTCTGTTATGTAGCGGTTGGATAAATTAGCGGCTGAAACAAGTGCTGAATCGCTAATTCGTATCCCATGATGAACTTCATATTTCTCTTTTATGCCTCGCAGGATTGAAACCGTGTCGGCGACATCAGGTTCACTTACAAATACGGGCTGAAAACGCCTAGCCAATGCGGCATCTTTTTCAACATGTTTGCGGTATTCATTGAGCGTGGTTGCACCAACGCAATGAAGTTCACCTCGTGCCAAAGCAGGTTTCAATAAATTAGAAGCATCCATAGAACCTTCTGAGGCACCAGTTCCAACAAGTGTATGCATCTCATCAATAAACAGAATGATTTTACCATTTGCAGATTGAACTTCAGAAAGAACCGCTTTCAAACGCTCCTCAAATTCACCACGATATTTTGCACCGGCAATTAACGCACCCATATCAAGCGACAACAGTTTCTTGTCTTTCAAAGATTCAGGGACATCGCCATTAATAATTCGGAGCGCCAGACCCTCAGCAATTGCTGTTTTACCAACACCTGGCTCTCCAATTAGAACAGGGTTGTTTTTTGTTCGGCGAGACAGCACCTGAATTGATCGACGAATTTCTTCATCCCGGCCAATCACTGGATCAAGCCGACCTTCAAGCGCATCTTCTGTTAGATCACGAGCATATTTTTTAAGAGCATCATAAGCTGATTCTGCACTTGCACTGTCTGCTGTCCTGCCTTTGCGAATTTCTTCAATTGCAGCATTAAGCGTTTTTGGCTCAACATTACCTGCTTTTAAGTGCTTTGCAGTTGGCAATTTTGGATCCAAAGTCATGGCAAGCAGCATGCGCTCAACAGACACAAAACTGTCACCGGCCTTTTTGGCAGCAGCTTTAGCTTTTTCATAAAGTTTTGCTGTATCGCCAGACAGATACAACTGACCGTTTCCGCCAGAAACACTGGGCTGTGCAGCCAATGCTTTATCGAGAGATTGGCGAACAGCCTTTATATCTCCACCTGATTTCTCAATTAAGCCGGCACAAAGTCCTTCGCTATCATCCAGCAAGACTTTCAAGATGTGTTCGGGGATAAATTGCTGATGTCCTTGCGACAAAGCTCCCGTCTGTGCTGATTGGATGAACCCTTTCATCCGATCTGTATAGTTTTCAATATCCATTATTAAACTCCTGAAGATTCCCTGCCCGCTTGGCAGCACAAGAAATACATTTTGAAATTTCAGCACCCGCGAAGCAGCGTGCCGTTGATACAAATATGGGAATTCTGTTTAGTCAGTTAAAGAGCCTGCGAAAATATTCATCAAACCACAAAAAAGGGGAGCAAAAAGCTCCCCATAAGTAATCTTATTCAAATATCTTGTTGTTAGCCTTCTTCTGCAGCCATTCCGCCAAGCAAACTACCTGGTAATTTTTCTGCATCGTCAGAAATAGCCTCAACATCTACAGCGGCTCATCAGATTTTTCTGGCGCATCATCAGAGCTTTCTGTTGTCTCTGCAGCCTGTTGCTTACGAGGTCTGCGATTACGCGAATTTTTGCGTTCTTTAGGAGCAGCTTCTGCTTCTACGACTTCACCATTAGGGGCTGCTTTTCCGTTAGTCTTTTCTTCACCTTCAGCACTGCCATTAGTTGATGGAGCTTCTTCATTTTCATTATTTTGAGCTTCAACTTCAGGCTGCGGGTTTTTAGCAGCTTGCTCAGCAACACGTGCTTCAGATTGTTGTTGAGCTGCAGCAACAATACGATTGTAGTGCTCAGCGTGTTGCAGATAATTTTCTGCAATAACACGGTCGCCATTAGATAAACAGTCGCGAGCTAATGTTGAATATTTTTCCGCAATATGCGCGGCATTACCGCGTATTTTCACGTCTGGACCATTACTTTCAAAGTTACGACTCATAGGATTTTGAGGTTTGCGGCCTCTGCCACGTGATCTTGATTTTTGGTTTGATTGTCTCATCGACTACCTATCTTACACATAAATTGTATTTTGCCTGAAAACAGAAGCTTAGAAATTTGTGTTCTAATTATTTCCTGAAATGCCCTTCAATATCGGCTACCTGCCCTGCCCCCTGACAGTCATCATGTTGATATGGACGGAATTTCGAATATTCGTAAATTACGATCTTTCGACAGGTCATGATTAGCTGGTTCAATAGGATATGCCAAGCCTTTTCTTGCTACTATACTCCGAGTCCTTGAAAATCTGATTATTTGGGGTTGACGTTTCAGGCT
>JAALLB010000216.1 GCA_011087745.1 Hyphomicrobiales bacterium
AAAATCCTCACCTGCACTTTCTCATTCAACGTTCGGTAACTTGGCAATACCGTGCAGTGTAATAGTAAGCTCGGAGTAGATACCCTTGGTCGTGAAAATACGCCAACATTTTTTTGTAATCGATATCAAATCCAAGCGCTCTCGAGGTTGCATATAGATTTGCGCCATCTATGAACAGAGCAATCTTTTCTCGTTGGTCAAACATAACAAATTGCCTATAAAATTGTGTGTTGTTCGCTTAATAAAAATAGATAGATCAAGTGAAAATCGTGAGTTTGCAATAATTTAGCCCCAAAAAATCAAAATGCATCTAACAATTATTCACATAATGCGGAGGCTATACTTTTCAAGAGTGATGAGTTTTCTGGTAAACGGCTAAATCTTGGTACGAATTTTCTTGAATTCCGCGCAATTAAGCGTTAGACACGGGCAAATTCCCAAATCTATGAGGGCTATATTATGGCACGTGTTACAGTCGAAGATTGTGTCGACAAGATTGAAAACCGTTTTGAGCTAGTACTTCTTGCTGGCCATCGTGCGCGTCAAATTTCAAGTGGCGGCGAAATTACGGTTCCACGCGACAACGACAAGAACCCAGTTGTTGCACTTCGCGAAATTGCAGAAGAAACTCTTTCACCTGGTGATCTGGAAGAAGATCTCATTCATTCACTACAAAAACAGGTTGAAGTCGATGAGCCTGAAGGTGACATGGTCGAAGTTGATGAACTTCCAGAAGTCGTAGAAATGCCTGAGCCGGCAATGATGGCCGATACACCTGATACTGCAGAGCCAGAAGTTACTTTTGATAGTCTTTCAGAAGAAGAACTGCTAGCAGGAATTGAAGGTCTAGTTCCGCCAGAGAAAAACGACGATTACTAGAGTTTTTTCAAAATTATGTTTTTTGTCACATCCGGCAGGTTTAAAACCTTCGCCGGATGTTTCATATTGGGGGTATGAAACTTTTGTGTGATAAAAACTTATGATGCGCCAATACGAACTCGTTGAACGAGTTGCAGGGTATATTGAAAATCCAAATGAGGCATTACTCAACCAGGCATATGTCTATGCCATGCAAAAACATGGTGAGCAAAAGCGCGCCAGCGGTGACCCATATTTTTCACACCCCCTGGAAGTTGCAGCAATCCTGACGGATTTGCACTTGGATGAAGAGACAATCGCAGTTGCTTTGCTTCATGATACAATTGAAGACACAGATGCAACCCGCCGTGAGATTGATGAACTCTTCGGCGAAAAAATTGGCCATCTTGTTGAAGGATTGACCAAACTAAAACGTCTTGATTTGGTTTCAGCACAGGCAAAACAGGCGGAAAACCTGAGACGATTATTGCTTGCGATTTCAGATGATATTCGTGTGTTATTGGTCAAATTATCGGATCGACTTCACAACATGCGAACGCTTGGAGCAATGCGACCGGACAAGTGCAAGCGCATTGCAACCGAAACAATGGAAATCTATGCACCTCTTGCTGGCCGAATTGGCATGCAGGACCTTCGAGATGAACTAGAAGAGCTATCCTTCCGTTATATAAATCCTGAAGCATACGAAGCGGTTATTGGGCACCTGGAAGAACTTGCCGAAAAGAACAAATCGCTAACGCTTGAAATTTCTCAAAACCTTGAGAACAAACTTGCAGAAGCAGGCATTAAAGCTCGCGTTTCCAGTCGCCAAAAAAAGCCATATTCGGTCTTTCGAAAGATGGAAAGCAAAGGCCTCAACTTTGAACAACTGTCAGATATCTATGGCTTTAGAATAATCGTTGAAACCGTGGAAGATTGTTATCGGGCGCTTGGTTTTGTTCACATGGAGTGGGCAATGGTACCAGGTCGCTTCAAAGATTACGTTTCAGTTCCAAAGCAGAATGACTATCAGTCAATTCATACAACTGTTGTGGGCCCCGCAAGACAGCGCGTCGAGCTGCAAATCAGAACAGAACACATGCACGGTGTTGCTGAATACGGGATTGCTGCACATACATCTTATAAAGATGGTGAAGATCCATTGCTTGAAAGCAGTGCCTACGAAACTTTACGTAAAACAATTGAACAATTGGCCGAAGGGGATAACCCTGAGGAGTTTCTGGAACATACAAAACTTGAACTATTTTTGGATCAGGTTTTTTGTTTTACTCCAAAGGGACGAATAATTGCCCTGCCAAAAGGTGCGACACCCATCGATTTTGCATATGCGGTGCATACAGATATCGGCAATAGCTGTATTGGGTGTAAGCTCAATGGTAAAATCATGCCAGTGATCACAGAACTCCAAAATGGCGATGAAGTTGATATCATCCGATCGGAAAAACAAAGCCCTCCAGCAGCATGGGAATCTGTTGTTGCAACGGGTAAGGCACGGTCTTCTATCAGGCGAGCAAGCAGACAGGCTGTCCGTAAGCAATATTCAACACTGGGCGTTCGTATCTTGGAGCGTGCATTTGATCGGGCAGGCAAGACTTATAATTCAGAATTGCTTGAATTGGCGTTACCACGGTTGGCGCGAGAATCGCTTGAAGACGTTTTAACCGAAGTCGGCCGCAATGAAATGCGGGCTGAAAATGTTATCATGGCGATCTATCCCGATTATCAAGCTGCTGAAGGTGATAAGGGTGATCTGTCGGAAGCAAAATCCAAAGATGATGTAATCCCTAATCGTATTCCGATCAGGGGAATTAACAGCGATTTGCCCGTTCAGTTTTCTAAGGATGGAGGCGCTGTGCCAGGAGACAACATTGTTGGTATTTTGGTGCCGGGTGAGGGGATCACAATCTATCCATCTGAATCAAAAACACTTGCTCGTTTTAAAGATGATGGCGCTCATTTGATCGATGTAAGATGGGACGTTGATGAAAACAATCAAGAGCGGTTTCCGGCCCGCATCCGTGTTTTGGTTGATAATAAACCAGGTATATTGGCGCTTGTTGCTGAAGTAATTGCGCAAAACGACGGCAACATCCAAAACCTCTCAATGAAAGTTCTAGTGGATGAGTTCATGGAGATGGAAATAGATATTGATGTTTGGGGGTTGAGTCATTTAACCCAAATAATAAAACAATTAAGTGTAAAATCCATAACAACTAAGGTTGATCGGATAACTGAATAAGAGGGTCGAATGCAAACCGAAGATGTCCTTGAAATATTCCGCGAATGTGGTGCAATGCTGGAAGGCCATTTTATTCTGACCTCTGGTTTGCACAGTCCTGTTTTCCTGCAAAAAGCTCGTGTATTTATGCACGCAGATAAAACCGAAACTCTCTGTAAGGCACTTGCCGAAAAAGTAGCGGCGCAGTGTCCTGATGGTATTGATTATGTAGTGGGTCCAGCGGTTGGCGGTATCATCCCGGCTTTTGAAACTTCAAAACACCTTGGTGTTCCCAACATATGGGTAGAGCGCGAAAACGGTATTTTCAAATTGCGCCGGTTTGAAATAGAAAAGGGTGCACGTGTTGTTATTATTGAAGATATTGTATCAACAGGCCTTTCAATCCGGGAAACGGTTCAATCGTTGAAAGAAATTGGAGCAGAAGTTTTGGCAGCCGCTTGCTTGGTCGATCGCTCTGCAGGCAAGTCTGATGTTGGAGTGCCACTCATTGCCTTGGCCGAATATGAGGTGCCTGCATACCCCGCAGATAATCTACCCCCGGAACTGGCAAGTACCCCTGCAATAAAACCTGGCAGCAGAAATCTTTAAAATATTCGTAACTGCCCAGCTACCCCGCCACGGGATTTTTAGTCGACAGTCAATCATCTTATCCTGAGATTGAGGATGAGCTTCTCGGGGTCAATTTTCAAGGTCTGCAATA
>JAALLB010000217.1 GCA_011087745.1 Hyphomicrobiales bacterium
TAGTCGCTTAACATTTGAACAAAACGCCCTCCGACAAACAAGCGGCGGTTCAATCGGCAACTCAGGTGCTGGTAAAACAACCTTGGGAAAAATGCTGGTTGGATCCATTCTGCCAAACTCGGGCAATGTACGTCTTGATTTAATGGATTTGGGAAATTGGGATCAACGCCAGTTTGGTGAGAACATAGGCTATCTGCCACAAGATGTTCAACTTTTCCCGGGCAGCATAAAATTGAACATTGCCCGCATGCAGCATGACGCAAATGATGAGGATATTTTTAAAGCTGCTGTTCTTGCCGATGTGCATGAAATGATCTCGGGTCTAGCAGAAGGATATGAAACAATAGTTGCTGCAGATGGTTCACCGCTATCAGGAGGTCAAAAACAACGCATTGCATTAGCCAGGGCATTCTTTGGAAATCCTCGAATGGTAATTCTTGATGAACCTAACTCCAATTTGGATACGGCAGGCGATGCTGCATTGGCACGGGCAATTGACCATGCAAGATCGCAGAAGATTACCGTTGTCTGCATAACGCAGAAATCTACAATTCTTCAAAACGTTGATAAAATTTTATTGCTCGCAAACGGCGCAATTTCGATGTTCGGACTGCGCAACGAGGTACTTCAAGCGCTTGCTCAGCAAAAACAAGAAACAGCACAATCACCGGTGCTCAATCAAGGGGTGGCACCAGCAGGAGCAGTATCATGACGGATATGGTTGCATTGACTTCATCAAAGGATTGGTACTCACAAGTGCCAAGATCAATTGGTAAGCATACTTTCTTTGGGATTTTCTTGATGATCTCCGCATTCGGTGGTTTCGGCTATTGGGCATTCAGTGCACCACTTGCTGCAGCAGTAATCGCTCAGGGGAGTTTTGTTGCAACAGGACAAAACAAGAGTATTCAACATTTGGAAGGCGGGATTATTAAGCAAATTCTGGTCTCTGAGGGTGAAAATGTAGACATAAATCAACCTTTGGTGCAGATGGATGAAACCGCGGCCATGGCAACAGAACGCCAATTGTTATTGCGCCGGATTAGGTTGGAAGCAATAAATGCGCGTCTTCATGCAGAGGCAGAGCAGCTGGATGATATCAAGTTCCCAGAATTGCTACTTGAGAAAAGGTCTGATGCAGAAGTCAATGCAATATTGGAAAGTCAGATTCTGAACTTTAGGGGTTCAAAGAGAAAGCTTGATAGTGATGTGCGTTTATTGGATAGCAACATCTCGGCATTGCAATTTCGGTCTCGGAGTTACAGCCAACAACAACAAGCATATGAAATTCAGGTCAAGGTTCTAAGCGAAGACCTGGAAAGCAAGAGGGTGCTCTACAAAAAAGGATATGTAAGAAAACCAGAACTCAATGCCATTCGAAGAGCAGTTGCAGAAGCAAATGGGCAAATTGCAAGATTGGCAGCTCAAGTTGACGAAACAGATACTCAAGTTGGAAAGTTAGAGCAGCAAATTCTACAAACTGTTGAAACCTATCAGCAAACTGCTCTAGATGAGATGCAGAGTATTGAAGCGGAACTAGATAGCGTCAGAGAACAATCTCGTAATGCCCAGGACATACTGCGGCGTGCAATCATCAATGCGTCGGTATCCGGCACAATCATTCGGATGCACTATCATACTGCTGGCGGTGTTATCGAAGGTGGGAAAACAATTCTGGAAATACTGCCAACTGGAGTTCCACTAATCATTGAGGCACAAGTTCCAAGAACGGAAATCGACAGCATACGCGTTGGGCAAGACGCTATTGTCAGATTGACGGCGCTCAATCAACGCACAACACCCATTTTGCAGGGCAAAGTGTTCTATGTGTCAGCCGATTCACTGCCAGATAAAAACAGCAAGGTAACAGACCGCGAAGTTTATTTGGCAAGAATGAGCCTGGCCGCTTCCGAACTTCAGCGCATCCCGGGTTTCAGCCCAACTCCAGGCATGCCAGCAGAGATCATGATCAAAACAGCAGAACGGACATTCTTCGATTATCTAACCCGACCCGTTGTCGACAGCATGTCGAGGGCATTTCGTGAAAGATAATACAAATTGGGAGTAAGTGGTGCGGGTACCCGGACTCGAACCGGGACGGCCTAGGGCCGAGGGATTTTAAGTCCCTTGCGTCTACCGATTCCGCCATACCCGCGATAATAAATCGGATTATGTTCTGGCTAACTTAGGTAGCAAAAACAATCAAGCTGTTTTCGCGGCTTGAGCAGATTTTACTGCTTCATAACCGGCAAGAGCAGCAACACGCGCTTGTTTATGTTCCACAATTGGGTGTGGATAGGTCTTGCCAAGTTCAATTCCGGCAGCTTCGAGTTCCAATTGGGTTGCTTCATGTGGTCGATGAATCAGCTTATCTGGCAGTTGAGATAATTCAGGACACCACTTGCGCACATATTTTCCATCCGGATCGAATTTTGGTCCCTGTGTAATGGGATTAAAGATACGAAAATAGGGCGCTGCATCTGCACCGGAACCACTGATCCATTGCCAGCTCGACGTGTTATTGGCAAGATCAGCGTCCAGCAGTGTATCCCAAAACCAGGCCTCCCCATGGTTCCAGTGAATTTGTAAATGTTTCACCAGAAAACTACCCACAAGCATTCTGATACGATTATGCATATAGCCTGTATGCCAAAGCTCGCGCATGCCTGCATCCACCATTGGATATCCGGTCAAGCCTTGTTGCCAAGCTTTTATATCTGTTTCACTTTCACGCCACGGATAATCATCAAAGGCTGGCTTCCAGTTTTTGGTTGGAATGTCCGGGAAATGAAATAGCAGATGATTGGCAAATTCCCGCCAGCCAATTTGCGCTACGAATTTATCGACATCGCTGGCGAATTCACCAATTTCTCGTTGGCGTTTGAATGCGCTTGCGCAAATTTGCCGAGGTGAAATTTCGCCAAAGTGAATATGAGGTGCCAACCGCGAGATGTTTGGAAGGTCAGGGCGGTTGCGCAATTCGCCATATCCTTTGATATCTTCTTGTAAAAATTCAAAAAGATTGCGTGCGGCACCAATTTCTCCGGGTGTCCAGATCTTCTCCCATCCCTTTGCCCAATCAGGGGTTGTTGGCAGCAGTTCCCAATCATCAAGTTTTTCGCTTGTGGTAGCGATTGATGCAAGTTTGATCGAAGGCGCGGCAATCGGTAAGGGTATTCCCATTGCCAGATTGTTTTTCCAAAACGGCGTATAGACTTTATAGGGTCCGCCAGAACCCGTTTTTATCTCCCAGGGTTCACGAACTACAGATCCACAAAAACTCTGCACATCAAATCCATCATTGCTCAAAGTAGATTTGATTGCCGTATCGCGCTTTATGGTGTGTGGTTCATAACCACGGTTCCAGTAGACGCCTTCGGCTCCTGTTTCATTTAATAAGCTTTGCAAGATGCTGAGCGGGTCGCCGCGTCGTAGCAACAGGCTTCCCAGGCTTTTGTGTAATGCTTTGAGGCTATGATGAAGCCACCATTTTGTAGCCGAACCAAATGGGCAATCTGACTCATCAAGAATGAAAAGAGGTATGATTTCGCCTTTTTGACAAGCATTGAAAAGCGCGTGATTATCGCTAAGGCGCAAATCTTGTCTAAACCAAACAATGGTTTTGGTCATAGTGTTAAATTTATCTCTTACAATTTGTCTTTTGGCGTTTCACCACAGAAAAATGCATCCAGATTATCAAGAGCTCGAAAGCCCATGGCATCACGGGTTGCAACGGTAGCGCTTCCTATATGGGCTACTCGATTCACACATCTTGCGCCATCGTGTATCCGAGTTGGATTGCCCTGAA
>JAALLB010000218.1 GCA_011087745.1 Hyphomicrobiales bacterium
TCGTATCATATCACACCAAAACATTCGGGTTTTGGAGTAGGATGGGTATAGTGAAGAAAACACTCTTCTATCCGAAAAGCAGTCTAATAATAATGCCTAATCCAAGCTTATTGTGCGATATAATCGCGAAGCGTGTCGTGGGTTTGGAGAATAGCAAACTCAATCGCAACGCCTTCATCGAAGTGGCGAACCACACGGCCTCTCATATTACCAAGCCACATTAAAGTTCCAATTGCCGGGCGCACATCCATTTCGATAGCCGCGCCAGAAAGAGAAAGGTCAATGATGCGTACATCATAGGATCTATTGTCTTCCAATTTTATGCGAGTGGCATTTTGTGTCGGCGCAATACGTTCATGGCGTCGATCTTCAGGAAGGCTCAGTTCATGTCGATTGGCAATCCAGGTAATCTTCGCTGCAAGTTTATCGCGTTTATGCGTCGTTGCATTTACAGTCATTGCAAAACCGTCATGGAATACCCTGAGGATTTTACCTTCCAATCGGCCAACATGATCTACATAGGCAATAATCCGCTCACCAACTGCACCAATGTGAGGTGTAATCAATGTTGCACTTCCAGATGACATGCTTTGTACCTGACAAGGGAATTCCCTTTTGTCCTGCATCATAAAGCGACCAAACAGAGTAACCTCCACACTTTGAAATTGCATTTCAGAGTGAGAAAGTTCAAGAGCGCTGTTTGTTTGTGCTAAACCTGCCATGTGAGAGCCAATTTAGAGACGAATATGTGTTCGACCATTATTGTCTGATTAAGTTAATGAAAGGTTTTATTCTGTCGTTTTGCTGTAAAATATTTTCTTAATGACGATTCAAATTTCTAATTGGCTTATTTCTCCAAACCACCATCAAACACGGTTAAATGAGCAACTTGCCGAGGGCCATTACTGGGTTCGTTCTCAACAATTGGCAAATTTGGTGAAAGTGCTGGTGTATACATGATGTTTTCCAACGGTACAGCACGTACTGATTTTATCCGGTTGTTGATGATAGGATCGATGCCAACCCAACCAGGGATTTGCGATGGAGAGGCTGTACCTAAAATTCTAACCGTTTTTGAAGAGCCGTTTGATAAAGGTAATAATAGTGTCTCATACTCTAGGAATTGACCGCCTTCTGTTTGCGCAATGTGAGCAATGACAGTTGGGATTGCGTGTTCATATACTTGTTGCACAGCATCAAAAATTTTCATGTTGTCATTCTCGTCCCAAAGACCAAGATAGCCAACACTTTTTAGTTCACGCCCATAAGAACCACATAATTTGGTTCCTGCAAGGCGAAAGCTGATAGTGCGATACAAATGGTCAACTTCAAGGATAAAAGTATCACCTAATAGATCTCTGATGTCGCTTGGCTCTATCTCTGTGCGTTCAGGAGCAATTCTTGCGCCTCTGAGATTGTTCCAGTAAGTGAAGATCTTTTTAGAAGTCTTGTGTCGCATTTTAATACCAGCCTTATCAATCGATGGAGGCCCATATTCAAACTGTCTCGAAATACGACATTTTGGGTTGTGTGGCCTCAATAGAGTGCTGAATGCAATTGCTGTGCCAGCTTGTCAGGGGGCAGGTATGCCGAGAATGCTTTATCAAAAATAGTTTCAATTGATGCATGTTCGTTAACCTTAATATCGAGTTAAGGTTGCAAAAAGCCAATGTTTATGGGAGTTTCGAGCAACTCCAAAGAATACAATAGTTAACGAGTTGAGCATTCTTCACTTTTAGGTCTGGACTGAAACTAGTTTTCAGTTGGGGATTGACTAACAGCCCAAGGATAATATCCTTGGGCTTTTTTTTGCCTTGCGTTCTGATAGGTTCAAGGTCAAACTCTCAAAGAGAACTCCACTCCTATGACTTCAACAGAAGCTGATTTAGAACATCCAGAAAAACAGCCAATTTTTAATTTGCCATGGATTATTCCAGTTCTTATCGGGCTAATGGTGGCGGTCCATTTCTTGCGTGTGTCGATTATCAGCAATGAACTGAACTATCAGGTGATTATCGAGTTCGCTTTCATTCCTGTTCGATATGTTCATGCAGAATTATTGGAGTTGTCTCCCTTTGCAATTTACTGGTCGCCTATAACGTATAGCTTGCTGCATGCAGATTGGACCCATTTGCTGATGAATTCATTTTGGTTGCTTGCATTTGGAGGGGTTACTGCCAGGCGACTGGGGGCAGTGCGGTTCATCATCTTGTTCCTTGTTGGTGCAATCGGCGGTGCGGCGCTTCACTACCTGTTTCATTCAACGGAACTCTCACCAATGATTGGTGCTTCTGCATCGGTTTCAGCATGCATGGGAGCAGCAATGCGATTGCCTTCTTTTTCGGAAGCAAATTTTAAGGGTGATTTATCGAAGGTTCGAATACGCTCACTTGTGCAGGCTCTTACAAATCGTCAGGCACTAACATTTATTGCTGTTTGGTTTGGCGTGAACCTATTGTTTGGAACTGGCATCGTTGATGCCACAGGCAGCGGAAATTCAATTGCTTGGGAAGCTCACATTGGTGGATTTGTTGCCGGACTATTTCTATTCGGTTTTATCGATAGAATTTTTAGGGAACCCAAAGATCAATCAACGGCTGACTTTAGCTGATTGCTTCCATAAACCCGTTGTCGGCTAATACTTCCAACTCGTATTTGGTTTGTTTATAGCCAAGTTCGATAGACTCATTTGCCATGTGAAAGTCCGTAAAACCGATATCTTGTAGCTTTGGTCTTATCGTGACATCAGGTGGATCACCAGCAAGGCGCGAGCGAATAATTCGGTTCTGGATGATGTTGAAAGCTTCAATCATGACACCAGTAATGCCCAGCTTTTGTTTTTTTGAGGTCGTGTTGCTTCCAAAATTAAACGGCAGCCATGTTGAAGGTTCAGCCTCGATAACTTCAGAATGCTCATCACCACTCAATTCAATAGATGTAGACCTCACAACAGATGATCTTGCAAAGACTTCACGGTCCAAATTTACCGCCATAACAACCTTTTGTTCAAATGCACGACATGCTGAAACAGGAACGGGATTTACAAGTGCTCCATCAACCAGGTGTTTTCCCATATGTGTGACCGGTTGAAACACACCAGGAAGAGCGTATGAAGCTCTTATTGCGGGTGCCAATCGTCCATGCTCGAGCCAAACTTCATGACCTGTATCAATTTCGGTTGCTACTGCGACAAAAGGCTTGCCCAATTTTTCAATTCGAATTTCACCAAGCTCATGATCAAGTCTCTCAGCCAATCGGCTGCCAGCTATAAAACCGGATTTTCCAAGCGTAAAGTCAACGTAGCGTAGAATATTTCTGCGGGTTATTGATCTGGCAAACTCTTCCAACTCATTTAGCTTTCCTGCAAAATAACAACCACCGACGACAGCACCAATTGAAGTACCAGCGATCATTGAGACAGGAATATTGGCCTCATCAAGCGCGCGCAAAACACCAATATGGGCCCAACCTCTGGCTACTCCACCACCAAGAGCTAGTGCAATGCCCTTTTGGTTTTTTGGATCTTCGGCATTTTTAACAATTTGCAGGTCTGGAGTGGTATTCTTTTCTGGTTCAACCGTTTCTGCAGCCGAGCGTGCGTTAGTGATCTCACTCTCTTCAAAAAGCTGAGTAACAGTACTCTCAGAAGTTTTATCCTTGGCACTCATTCCACCACCTCAAACCCAAATTTTGCGTCCAGCATCCATATTTTGTTGTAGCTGTTAAATTATACGTTTTTATAATGATATACCCATCCTACTCCAAAACCCGAATGTTTTGGTGTGATATGATACGAAAG
>JAALLB010000219.1 GCA_011087745.1 Hyphomicrobiales bacterium
AGCCTGAAACGTCAACCCCAAATAATCAGATTTTCAAGGACTCGGAGTATATTCAATTCAATATCTGGCTAAAAAGCTTGTACAAGAAATTGCACGTGATGTGATCTTTAACAACCAACGTGTAAGTTTCGGTGCCAGTATGGGAATCTCAAAGTACCCGGCAGATGAAACCTCAATCGACCGGCTCTTAAAATTAGCTGACCTCGCTTTATATGTAGCCAAAGGCAGCGGTAAAAACACGTATCACAACTTCACTACTGAATTGGAAGACAGCCTTCAAAACGGGTACTTCTTGAAGAAGATTTGACCAGAGCAATCAAACAAAACGCTCTTGAACTGCACTTTCAACCAATCATTCAAATGTCAGATGGCAAGGCAAAGGTTTTTGAAGCACTTACAAGATGGACCCGCGATGGACATGAACCTGTTCCACCATCAGAATTTATTCCAATTGCAGAAGACCTGGGCTTGATTAGCGATATCGGTAAGTGGACCCTATGCGAAGCATGCAAAGTTTGTCAGACTTGGCCTGAGGATGTTTCGGTAGCTGTAAATCTATCAGCAGTACAATTCCGTGTTGGTTCTATAACCAATGTCGTGAAAATGGCTCTTAATGACAGTGGATTAGGTCCCGCAAGGCTGGAAATTGAAATCACTGAAACCGCTATTCTCAACGACATGGAACATGCAATCCTTGTTCTGGAAGAATTGAGCACCTTAGGTGTTCGCATATCACTGGATGATTTTGGTACGGGTTATTCGAGCCTGAGTTATTTGCATAAGCTCCCATTGGATAAATTGAAAATTGATAAATCATTCATTGATGATCTCATCGAAACCCCCCGCTCAAGAACGCTGCTCAAAGGCATAACAGTACTTGGGCAGGCATTGGGTCTGAAAATCGTAGTCGAAGGTGTAGAGACAAAAGATCAACTAGATCTTTTGAGAGAACGCTACGAAGTCGATTATGTTCAGGGCTTTCATTTCTCAAAAGCGCTAACAAAAGAACATGCATCTGATTTTCTTAGGTTAAGCAATGAGGCAATTCTGGCAGACGGTAATTTTTTAACATTTCCGAGCAAAATGTTGCTTAAATTCAATTGGTAAAACAATTCAATTGCGGTGTTTTTAATTGGCTGATACGTCTGTTTAATGTCTATCTCTTCCCCTACCGTGACAACACAAAATAAACCTTGGCAAACACCAGCGATTTTATTGATGGTCATGGCGGCTGTAATGCAAATTGCATTTGCGGCCTGGATGGCGATGACAAACAATTTCGCCGTGGAAATATTATCCTTTACAGGCAAGGAAATTGGCATCCAACAGTCCATTCGTGAGATCCCAGGATTTCTTTCTTTTGCTGCCGTCTTTCTTTTGTTTTTGGGCCGCGAGCAGACCTGGGCATATATCTCTCTCCTTCTTCTTGGCGGTGCTGCTGCAGTGACTGGGTTATTCCCTAGTTTCACGGGTTTTTTGATAACAACGTTTATCTCCTCTATTGGCTACCACTATTACGAAACCATGCATCAATCCCTTTCGCTTCAATGGCTGCCAAAAAAATCCGCACCAGCAACTATGGGTAAAATTTTAGCCGTTGGATCAATCGCTCAATTGGCTGTATTTGGCTTCATATTTATCGCCGGTGCTTGGTTCGCGCTGAGTTTCACTGGCATTTACATGATTACCGGCCTCATAACCTGTGCAGCAACGATTGTAATGTGGCTTATTTTTCCAGCATTTAAAGACGGCGCGCCACAGCATAAAAAGCTCATTCTGCGTCAACGGTACTGGCTCTATTACGCGTTAACTTTCATGGGTGGAGCCCGCAGACAAATCTTCATGGTTTTTGCTGGCTTCATGATGGTGGAACGCTTTGGCTTTCAAATTCACGAGGTCATGGGCCTCATGATTGCCAATCAACTTATGACGATGGTACTGGCGCCAATGATAGGAAAGTGGATTGTTCGCTTCGGTGAGCGAAAAATTTTAACAATTGAATACATAGGCCTGATAGTGGTTTTCATTTCCTATGCTTATGTACCCACTTGGGAATTGGCTGTAGCACTATATCTAATCGACCACGCATTCTTTGCAATGGCGATCTCAATGAAGACTTATTTTCAAAAAATAGCCGACCCCAGCGACATTGCACCAACTGCAGGTGTTGCTTTCACAATCAACCATATTGCCGCCGTATTTATACCGGTATTGTTTGGACTGATTTGGGTACTCAACCCAGCGGCGGTGTTTCTTGCTGGTGCGGCAATGGCATTTGTCTCTTTAATCCTTGCACGCATGGTCCCCTTGGCCCCTGATGAAGGTAACGAATTTGTTTGGAGTGTTGAACAACCAAAAGCTTGATCATTTTGGACCCTGCCCCAATTATACAAGGGTAACGAAAGTTCGATCCATGTTCAGATCATTGCTAAAATTTTCTGGCCTTTTTGCCGCCACCGCACTTGCTGCTTGCACCTCAGTTGGGGAACGCACACAAGTAAGCGTTGGATATTATACCGTTACTGGCTAAACGTTCAGTGAAGTTGATCAGCAAATCAAAATTCATGGCCCCGAAGTTACTGGTGTTGGAAAAGCATTGGCTTCAACTGATTTAAGAATGTTGCCGAGTATCAAATACGAGCTTGTTAACGGCGGATGCAGGGTTTCCAATGCTCGCATCAATGTTAAAGCCCGAGTTACACTACCACGTCATTCCAAGGTAAAAACACTGAAAACAGAATTGGCTCAGGCATGGAATTCCCTAGAAGAATATGCCCGGGTTCATGAGGCGGTTCATTTGGCGATTGCTGACCGCTATGCTGTCAACATGGAAAATGCGATTAGCAAGCTTCCCTCAAAGACAGATTGCCTTGAAATGCGGCAAGCCGTTCAAGTTGTTTTTTCAGACCTTTTTGAAAAACACCACAAAGAGCAATTGCAATTTGATACGGATGAAAAAACCAGAATTCGTGGATTGGTAAAACAACACCAAGCCAGCATTTCCCGAAAAGACAAATAGTCACTTTTCACAGCCTGAATATTATCGACGTTTATTCTGCTTGCATTTCCAATCCCATTTCGACTAGGTACTCTCAAAATTACAGTTTTATTGGGGAATACCATGAGCACAGACAAACAAGCACCAACCGTTGTTAAATCGTGGGATGAATGGTCTCCTCATAGTTGGCGTTGCAGATGGTTGTATGATCCCGCCTTCAGAACCCGCACTTGACGCGAAAATTCCCGAAGATAGTGATATGAAGGGCCAGTGGGGACCACGCACCCAAGACACCGTCGACAAAGCCAACGAACAACTTAACTATTTCGCAAAAGTTCTTAAAGATCGTGGAGTTCGTGTTGATCGCCCTAGTCCGCTGGATTTCTCAAAGCCTGTTTCCACACCAGATTGGGAAAACCCTTCCTCGTTTGGCTGCATGCCACCACGTGATGTAATCCTGACTGTGGGCAAAAAAATGCTGGAAGCGACAATGTCATACCGCTGCCGCTTCTTTGAGTACCTTTGTTACCGCAACCTAATGCAGCAATATTTTGATGAAGACCCTGGTTTTCGCCATGTTTCAGCGCCTAAACCCCGCATGACAGACGCTTCTTACCGTATGGATTACCTTGCAGATACCATTGGTGTGGAAAAACGCCTCGAATGGACTGCAGAAAAATTCTTCGTAACGACAGAAGAAGAGCCAATGTTTGACGCTGCAGATGTTCTACGTTTTGTTATACCCATCCTACTCCAAAACCCGAATGTTTTGGTGTGATATGATAC
>JAALLB010000220.1 GCA_011087745.1 Hyphomicrobiales bacterium
AACTATCCGTTGTGAATCAATAACTTAATAAAATCCTTATCCCGAATTCCCGTTACGTTAGTTTTGATATCGACTTCATAGATCCTGCTTTTGCTCCAGGAACCGGCACGCCAGAAATTGGCGGTCCTGATACATGGACAGCACAACAATACGTGCGAGGTTTAACTGGAGTAAATGTTATCGGAACTGACATGGTGGAAGTATCTCCACCATTTGATGCATCTGGTAATACAGCATGGGTTGGCGCATCCATTCTTTTTGAGCTACTGTGCATAGTTGCAGAAGCGCACAAGAGAAGAAAAGATGCGTAAAAAACTATAAAGTTTGTGAGAGAGGTAGGGCAGCGTAACCCCTTTTGCTTTTAAATTTCCGCTGTAAACTTAGGGAGAGAAAAATGAAAACTCTAAAAACAATGGTAGCAGCACTTGCAGCATCAACAGCGATGTTCGTTGCAATTGCTCATGCTAATGCACTAGATGAACTAACAGTTGCTTACTTCCTGGAATGGCCAACACCAAACCAGTATGCACAGGCTAACAAAATCTATGCAGAACAACTTGGAATTAAAGTAAACTGGGTATCTTTCGATGCTGGTACTGCTATGTCTGCTGCTATGGCTTCAGGCGATGTGCACATCTCGTTCTCACAAGGTGTAACACCATTCCTAGTAGCAACAGCTGCTGGTCAAGACCTTCAGGTTGTTGATATTGCTGTTTCTTATTCTGACAATGACAACTGTGTTGTTCGTTCAGAGCTAGAAATCGACAAAGGTAATGTTGCTGCTGAGCTTAAAGGCAAGAAAGTTGCTGTGCCACTAGGTACTGCTGCTCATTCTGGTTTCCTTGCTCAAATGAAGCACTTCGGCATTGCTGAATCAGACCTAACAATTGTTGATATGGCTCCATCAGATTCTGCTGCAGCTTTCTCACAACCTAACACTGACCTTGCAATGGTTTGTGGTTGGGGTGGTTCACTACGCACAATGAAAGAGCATGGTAACGTGCTTATCTCTGGTGCAGAAAAAGAAGCTGTTGTTGGTAAAGTGTTCGACGTAACATCTATCCCAACATCTTTTGGTGAAGAAAACCCAGAGCTTCTAGCTAAGTTCCTTAAAATCACAGCTGACATGAATGCAAAATACGCAGCTGACCGTGCGCCAATGATGGCAGATATCACTAAAGAGTCTGGTATGGACCTTGCTGGTACAACTGCTGTTATCGACGTGTTCACATTCCCAACAGTTGAAGAGCAACTTTCTGATGCTTGGATGGGCGGCTTTGTTGCTAAATACTTTACTGATAGTGCAAAATCACTTGAAGAAAGTGGCAAAATCAAAGCGCTTAGCGACTACAATGCACTAGTTAACACTAGCTACCTTGAAGCTGCGTCTAAGCTTTAATTTGTTGGTTCAAAAATTATACATAGCCCCAAATCTTTGGGGCTATGTTTCGTATAAAAACAAAAATATAAAATTATTAGTGGGAAGAGGGTAGGCATGAGTGGACTCATTATCGATGATGTTTCAATGACATTCGAATTGCCGGACGGCGGAAATGTTGAAGCACTGAAAAATATCAATCTTAATATTAAAGAAGGTGAGCTGCTTTCGGTTCTTGGACCTTCTGGTTGCGGAAAAACTACTCTCCTGAATATTTGTGCGGGTTTCCTTGCTCAAACAGCAGGTAATTTATCACTCAATGGTGATTTGGTTACAGGACCAAGTCCCGAGCGCGGCATGGTTTTTCAAAAAGGTGCACTTTTTGAATGGATGAGTGTTCGACAGAATGTTTCTTTTGGTCCCTCCATGAAGAGAATGCCAAAAGCAGAAACAGATGAAATCGTTGATCACTTATTGGAAGTTGTTGGCCTTCAGGATTTCAAGGAAAAAGCAATTTATGAATTGTCTGGCGGCATGCAGCAACGTGTGGCGCTTGCCCGTTGTCTTGCTAATGAGCCAGACGTGATTTTGATGGATGAGCCGCTTGGTGCTCTTGATGCGTTGACGCGTGAAAAGATGCAGGGTCTTGTTCTAAAGCTCTGGAAAGAAACCGGGAAAACAATCATCTTGATTACACACTCAGTTGAAGAAGCTCTTCTTCTTGGTGAGCGATTGATTGTTATGGCTCCTCGTCCAGGTCGTATTCATAAAGAATATAATCTTCCTTTTGCTGAGATGGGTGTAGGTGCCGATCTTCGTGAAGTAAAAAGACACAAAAAATTCGGAACTACACGTGATGAAATTCTTACCATGATTTGGGATATGGAAGAAGAAATCATGGGCAGAACTGATAGCGCAGCGTAGGGGAAAAAGTTATGTTTTTTACAAGTGAAGAATTTATTTCTGAATTCGGATTTGCACTCAGTACTGCATTCTGGATGATTTTTGGTATCGCTGCAATATTCATTATTTATTTGGTGTTTAGTGCACTGTTCTCATTTCTTTATGGAATTTATGCAAAAGGTAAGGAAGCAAAAGGCTATGGCTCTCTTAAAACAGTTACCTTTGGTGATGAAAGCGCTGTAACCGCAAACCGGGTTGCTTCTGTGCTTGGTGTCTTAACAATCTTCTTTCTTTGGGGATTGGCAACTGAATCCAAGCTTTTGCCTTTCAGCTTGCCAGGGCCATTTACCGGTGATGCACAATTTGAGTACACTGCAAAAAATGCTGCGGGTGAAACAGATGTAGGTGTTGTAACGTTCCGTGTTTCAAAGCAGGGGGCTGATGTTGAAGCATTGGTAGCGCCCGAGACATCAGAAGGTTTTGCCAAAGATGATGTTGTCATGATGAGCGAGCGCCGTTCCAAGATTCTCAAAGCACAAAACAATGACGATGGCGGCAAAGAAGAGGGTTACATAATCACAGAGATTGATGGCAATCCGGTTCAAGCCGATTCTGTTGTGCAAGTTGAAGGCGGTGAAGTGCTCTTCACAAAGCGCGGTAGTTTTTCAATTCGCCCTGCTGAAGGCATGACAATGGAGGCGCTATTCTTGCCCTCTCCAGAAAAAGTATGGGGTACTTTTCTTACCCTTAATAAAGAAGGCTATCAGGGCATAAGCCTTTGGGAGAATGTATTCTGGTCATTGTCTCGAGTTGTGATTGGTTTTGCATTGGGATGTTTGTTTGGTATTCCACTGGGTTATGCCATGGGTCTTACAGGATGGCTTCGTGGTTGGTTTGATCCGATCGTTGAATTCATGCGTCCGGTTCCGCCACTTGCACTCATTCCGTTGATCATCATTTGGTTTGGTATTGGTGAACAAGGCAAAATTTCATTGCTCTTCCTGGCAGCCCTTTGGATTATGACGATTGCAGCACGTTCTGGTGTTTCCGGTGTAAATATATCCAAGGTTCATGCAGCATATTCATTAGGAGCGAGTAAGACGCAAATTTTGACCAGAGTTATCATGCCAAACTCACTTCCAGATATCTTTACGGGTGCCCGTGTTGCCATGGGTGTTTGTTGGGGTACGGTTGTGGCGGCCGAATTGGTTGCTGCTGAAAAGGGTGTTGGTAAAATGATCATTGCCGCATCTAAGTTTCAGCTAACCGATATCGTTATCGTTGGTATTATTATTATCGGTATCATCGGATTTGGCATTGAAGTTCTAATGCGCGTAATTGAAAAGCGCCTCATTCCCTGGAAGGGTCGCGGCTAAAACTGCATTCTTTTACATAATTAGAATAATCTATAAGCCGGGGTATTTATCTACCTCGGCTTATTTGTTATACTCCGAGTCCTTGAAAATCTGATTATTTGGGGTTGACGTTTCAGG
>JAALLB010000221.1 GCA_011087745.1 Hyphomicrobiales bacterium
CTGTGGGCCGAATATACTGCCCAAATGGTAGCATAAAAACCCCTTAACCGCACTTGCTCATTCAACGTTCGGTAACTTGGCAATACCGTTTCGTGTCATCACTTCGAATATGAATATCGTGTTGTGGGAATGGTATCTCCACTTTGGCTTTACGCAATGCTGCCAGAATTGAAAACCGCAGTTCGCTTGTAACGGTCAAAGAATAATTGATGTCAGCAAGGAAACATCTTAGCTGAAAATCAAGTGAATTCGCACCAAAATCCATGAAGAAAACCGCGGGAGCCGGACGTTCAAGAACCAGACGATGTTCCTTCGCACACTCTAGAAGAATTTCCTTAACCTGCTCTGGATCACTATCATAGCCAACACCTATGGCAATAATAATACGACCGGTTTTGTTTTCATGAGTCCAGTTTTTAACGTTATCTGTAATGAGTGTGGAATTGGGCACAATAACCGTAGCGCGATCAAAGGTTTCAATCTCGGTTGAGCGAACAGAAATTTTCTTAACAGTCCCCTCACCGCCTGTAGTAACGATCCAGTCTCCAGCCTTTATTGGTCTTTCAGCCAACAAAATCAGACCTGAAACAAAATTGTTGACGATACTTTGCAGACCAAAACCAACACCTACAGATAGTGCACCAGCAACAATGGCCAGGTTGGATAAATCAAACCCCGCTGCACTAACCCCTAAAATTGCTGCAAGGATAAATCCTATATATCCAAATATTGTTGAAATTGAATTGCTGATACCAATATCAAGCTTGGTCGTTGGCAGGAGTTTGTTATTCAACCAATTTCTAAGCGCAACTGTTACTGTATAGCCAAGAAAGAAAAGGCCCATCGCCAATAATATTGTCGCCAATGAAATACTTAAACCACCAACTTCAAATCCGAAAAACAGATTTTTGAAAATCTGAAAAATATCGCTCGTTCGATATCCCCATGGCAGCATCAATAATGTACCAGCAACCAAGTATATGGCCAATTTTAGAATGCCTGTCACAAAAATTGTAAATTGACCAGTAGCAGCTTCATCTTCATCTATCGCAGCAGCTGCATGAGCGTCATCAGGCCGAACTGCAAACATGCCATCAACCGAACGTAAAAATAGCCAGGCAACGCCGATGACAATCAGTCCAAATATCAGTTGTTGCGACAAAAACTCAGCCATTGCCACATAGCCGAACAATGCAGCACCAAGAATTCCAATACTCACAAACCAAGCCAGTATGTTCAAATACGTCCACAAGCTGGTTCGCCTTTGAGCATCCAGCAACCTGGTACGTTTAACGTTATCCTTGTAAAGCAACCACAAGGCTGAAAGAGAGGTAATTGCAATAGTTAAGCTAAAAAGGAAGCTGAGACCCATGGTAACTCCCACAGGAGAAACCAATACGTGTGAAGTTGAGTTCACAGCCGACAATGTCAACCCAATTCCCAACCCAACCGTTATTATACGAGATACTTTTTTAGCGGCAGAATTGGTAATGCTGGAAATACGTTGGCCTTCAGCATTTGGAAGTAAGATTACCCGGTGCAGCACCAAAGCGATGATATAAAAACAAACAGCAATAATAATGCCGGCCAAGAAGCGATCAAATCTTGGGGTTAACAAAAACAACACCCAGAAAAGTTCATACACGACATAAATCAATACGACTGGTAAAATACCTTGCCGGCAGAAACGTGAAAATCTTGAGCTGAAAAAATCATGCTCTCCATCAAGCACTTCATCATCAGTCCTTGGTGCTAATACTCTTCTAAGTCTAATAAAAACTAACGCAAAAAGTGCAAGGAAAAAGATAAGAGCTGAAATTTTCCAGGGATTCTTTTTCAGTTCACCAAACATGATTGAAAAGGAATCATCAAAAAGCAGGTCGAAGCTTCTAAAAAAACTTTTGTATCCGTTGAAATACCTGCTCCAAAACCCGGTTGATAGCACTGATTTATTACGTACAGATATTGAGCTGAAGAACCGCGTCTGTCGTTCTTGGGTAATTGTTCTTTGAATTTGCTGGGAGCGAATGGCCGCAACTCTTGAAGCCTTTAATTCAGCATCGACCTTCGCAAATCTATCATCCAGTGTTGCACGGCGTGTTCGCACTTCTGGCGCCTCTTGCGGCTCACCTTCCGCAGGTGGGGCGCCAAGTTCAGTTAATTGTTGTTGAAGTTCGTCAACCCGAGGCTGGACTTTTACGATTTCTGCATTGGCAAGTGTTCTAATACGTGCAGCTTCTGCAAAGAATTTATCCAACTCTTTTTCGGTTAAACCCTCGCGCTTCAAACCTTGGGAGATAGAATCTAATATGCCGCCCCAAGTTGCCAGTTCTAGTTGATCTGCTTGTGGTTTTACTTCACCATCTGCTGCTTTCGAAGAATCTGATGTATTGCTTTGTGCAATTGCCTCTGAACCAAAGGTTCCACTTGCAACAACAAAAACAGACAACAAAATTAAAAAAAAGTAACGTAACATCGCAGACCTTCAAGCTAGTGAAGGTAGCCTATACATGATTCATATTTGAAATTCGAGTAAATATGGCGTCAGGTGATGAGTTATTGAACTGCAGTAACGCTATAGCCCTTTGCACGAAGCAATTTTACTAGGCCTGTTTCACCCGGTAAATGTAACGCACCAACTGCTATAAATGTTGGCCCAGCCTGCAAAATTGGTTCAGCTCGTTCGGCCATTGTTACATTACGCTTGTCAATCAGGATTTCCTGTAGTTTTAAGGCGCCTTCGCCCTAGCCGGACTTTGGCATAATTTCTTTCATCAATGGGAAAACAACGCCCATCTTGCCATCCAAATAGCTTTGCTTGAGAGTTTCAATCATATCAACAGCAATATCACCTGCTGCCAATGTCTCTTCCAAAGCGGACACACGATAATCCTGAGGCAAAGATGCAAGTGCTGTTAGCTGCTCTGCAATACTCTCAAGACCTTTGACTTCTTTACCAGATTGTTTTGCAAAATCTGCAAGCTCCGCATCGAGAACTTTTTCACCAATTTGTTTTCTCTGAATTTCACAGATTGGCAGTGAAATTGTTGTCGCAATCAACCAAGGTTGCATTCGATCAGCCAGTGGCATCGGAATTCCTCTGGCATTTACTGCTGCGGCAAGCTCATCTTCCAAATTATCTTCAACCAAATCACTCAACGTGCCTTCAGTGAGCAAAGTCAAATGCGCCAACTCTCCCATCGCCTTTTGTGCAGCTATTGGGTCTAGTGCATCAATTGATTCAATAACCAGTGCATCGCTTGCCAAAATTGCTTCTTTGACATTATCCTTCAAAGTTGAAATTTCCGGATCAGCCATATGCATGGTACCAAATAACCAGGACGGTTTTTGACCGGCTTTTTCAACTTTCCAGAAAATTGATTCCGAATTTTCAATTTCTGAAGCCTCCGCAAGAATGCGTTTGTATGCAGCAGTGTCTTCTGCTTCGAGTTTTTCGAGCAAATTGTTACCTTTGCAAGAAGCATCGTTTTGCGCGGCAGCAACTTGAGGTGCACTTAAGCTGGCAATAAAAAAGAATATGGCTATCAGCAGGATTTTAATCATGCCAAAAACAAATAAACTTCTCTCGCAAACAACTTCAAATTGCATTGATAAATTCCATATTTTTCTAGTCGTTAATATCGCGCGTAATGCTGGATATTGAATTAAACAGGTAGGTAAATAATATCTAAATATTTAACTAACGCGAATTCGGGATAAGGATTTTATTAAGTTATTGATTCACAACG
>JAALLB010000222.1 GCA_011087745.1 Hyphomicrobiales bacterium
CATAAGGGTAATTCTCCTAGAGTTTTACCCTCCGACAAACAAGCGGCGGTTCACTTTGTGAGTTGACGGGTCAACAAGTGCTAAATGCGGAGTGATCTAAGTAGTCTCAAACCCATGATGTTTAGAAATAATTTTCCACCCTTCCTTCGCGGAATCTATTGTGTGAAAAAGTTTAATATCATCTGGAGAAATTGTTCCCTGATCAGCCAATTCATCAAGATTTATTACCTTGCCCCAGAAATCCTTGCCAAAAAGCAGAAAAGGAATCGGTTCCATGCGGTCTGTCTGGATAAGCGTTAGTGTCTCAAACATTTCATCCATTGTGCCAAAACCACCCGGAAAGACTGCAATTGCCTTTGCGCGCATCAGGAAGTGCATCTTGCGAATGGCAAAGTAATGAAAGTTGAAGCAAAGTTCAGGCGTTACATATTCATTAGGTGCCTGTTCATGCGGAAGAACAATGTTAAGACCAATTGATGGTGCGCCAACATCTTGTGCGCCCCGATTGCCAGCTTCCATGACGCCAGGGCCGCCGCCCGTAACAACAACCATTTCCTTGTAATCTGTTGTCGCAGAATAACGCGAAGAGATGCGGGCGAATTCGCGTGCTTCTTCATAAAATTTGGAATTGGCCTCCAAGTTTTTCTTTTGTATTTCATTTTTGGCTGCCCAGGCTTCACCCCCTGGTTCTGGAATGCGAGCACCGCCAAAAAGAACTACCGTTGATTCAATTCCGGCCTCTGAAAGCAGGAGTTCCGGTTTTAAAAGTTCCAGCTGGAGCCGTACCGGGCGAAGGTGCTCCGAGGTAAGAAATTCCCTGTCATCAAATGCCAGTCGATAAGCAGGAGCACGAGTTTGCGGCGTGTCAGCCACTTTATGTGCTTTTTCGATGTCTACAGAAGAACCGACTAGTGCGCGGTATTGTTTGCGAAACCAATTTGCCATGTTGAACTATTCTTTCTCTCTTATTCGTTGGCCGAATCATTTCAATTCATTGACCTTTGTTACCCTATGCCATAGACCGTTGCCAAACATTCAATCGTTTACATTTTTCGGAGTAAAACCCATGTCCCTACAAGCTACCATCGAGAGCGCCTTTGAAGACCGCGACAACATCAGTATTTCAACCCAAGGTGAAGTGCGCGAAGCCGTTAATGAAGCGCTGAATTTACTCGACTCTGGCAAGGCACGTGTCGCTGAGCGCGGCGCAGATGGCACCTGGACGGTCAACCAATGGCTGAAACAAGCAGTGCTTTTATCATTTCGTCTGAATGACATGAAAGTTATGGATGGTGGTACTGATGGCGCTACCTGGTGGGATAAAGTTCCTTCAAAATTTGAAGGTTGGGGTGAAAATCAGTTTCGCGCTGCGGGATTTCGCGCCGTGCCAGGTTCCATTTGTCGGCATGCAGCTTACATCGGTAAAAATGTTGTCCTCATGCCGTCTTTCGTAAACCTTGGTGCTTACGTCGACGATGGCTCCATGGTAGATGGCTGGGCAACCGTTGGATCATGCGCGCAAATTGGCAAAAACGTTCACCTTTCTGGCGGCGTTGGCATTGGCGGTGTTCTTGAACCTTTACAAGCTGGCCCAACCATTATTGAAGATAACTGTTTTATCGGTGCGCGTTCAGAAGTTGTTGAAGGCTGTATCGTTCGCGAAGGTTCTGTCCTTGGCATGGGCGTTTACATTGGCCAGTCAACCAAGATTGTGAACCGTGCAACCGGTGAAGTTTCCTATGGTGAAGTGCCACCTTATTCAGTTGTTGTAGCAGGCTCGATGCCATCCAAGCCAATGGGCAATGGCGAACCTGGTCCAAGTTTATATTGTGCTGTGATTGTTAAAACTGTCGATGAACGCACACGTTCCAAGACAGGAATTAATGAACTACTTCGCGACTAAGCTTTAAAATAAATTAGAATTGAAGGAGCCCATTTACCCAATTTAGGGTAGGTGCGCTTTTTTATTTCCCACTGACATATGTTAGCCTTCAGACAGGGAGCGAATCATTTTTTAAGGGAAAACTTATGGAATTATTTTTATCTTTAAATGGGCGTATCGGGCGCGGCAAATGGTGGTTGGGGGTTGTCTTACTGATAGTTGCTCAGCTTATTCTAATGGCAATTTTGGGTTCTGCGGGCATGATGTCGATAGATCCAGTTACACTACAGCCAAGCTCAGGTTATTGGATATCGATGATCATTTTGTTGCTCGTAACTCTTTGGCCATCCATCTGCATCTATGGCAAGCGATATCATGATCGTAACAAATCCGCTTGGTGGATAATGATTGCATTTATTCCATTAATCGGCGCAATCTGGATGATTGTTGAATGTGGCTTTTTGAGAGGCACCGAAGGATCAAATGATTACGGTTCTGATCCCCTGGCTTAAACCACTTGCCAATGTAGCGGGTACATTGGGTCAAAAACAGTAACACTACCTGCGCCGGTTTCTATTCTTTCTGGAAATGAAATCGGCGTTTGTTGCTTTTTCAGTTCGATTGTTTCTGAATTGGGTTCCAGTCCGTAAAATGATGGTCCATTGAGTGACGCAAAATCTTCCAGTTTATCCAAGGCACCTTCTTCCTCAAATACATGCGCCAAACAGGACATTGTATTGATCGAGGTGAAACACCCGGCGCAACCACAGGCCTGTAGTTTCAATGGATCCGTGTGAGGTGCTGAATCAGTTCCCAAGAAGAAAGACGTGTCGCCGGAAGTCGCTGCTTGCCTAAGCGCCAGGCGATGCTCCTCGCGTTTGGCAACGGGAAGACAATAATAGTGCGGGCGAATACCGCCTGCCAGAATGGCATTGCGATTGATGATCAGGTGGTGGGTTGTGATCGTTGCACCCAGGTTGTCGCCACCAGAACGGACATAGTCCACACCCTGTTTGGTTGTTAAGTGCTCCATGACAACACGCAACTCTGGCACTCGCTGGCGCAATGGATCCAATACGGTTTCAATAAACACCGCTTCACGGTCGAAGATATCGATATCACTGCTTGTAACTTCCCCATGCACACATAGTGGCATGCCAATTTCTGCCATTTTTTCGAGCACTGGCATTACGTTTTCGAAATTTGTAACGCCGCTGTCAGAATTTGTGGTGGCACCTGCAGGGTAAAGTTTTAGCGCGGTAATCAACCCTGAAGCATGGCCGGCTGCAACATCGGCCGGATCCGTGTTTTCTGTTAAATAAAGTGTCATCAACGGGGTGAAATTCATGCCGTTTGGCAATGCTTTCATGATCCGCTCACGGTATGCAGTTGCATCTTGAGTTGTCACAACTGGCGGCACCAGGTTTGGCATGATGATCGCGCGGGCAAAATCCTTGGCTGAGTGTTCAATGACACCTTCGAGCATTTCACCATCTCGTAAATGCAGGTGCCAATCATCCGGACGTTTAATTGTGATCGAGGTCATGTACAAATTCCTGTAAAATCGGTTATGACTTTTGTAGTCTGAGTAAGCAGCTTTTTCAAACCTGATTAGGAACCTTCCCCATATGACACACGTAATTGAGAACGTTGAACAGCTAGAGGCAATTTATGGAGAGCCAGGAGAGGCATCGCTTGTTAAGGAAGTGGCTGAGATTATTCCGCAGTACCGTGCTTTTATCGAGAAATCTCCATTTTGCAGTTTAGCAACATCTGGTCCTGAAGGATTGGACTGTTCACCACGAGGCGATGTGCCTGGCTTTACACCCCTTAACATCTATCTCTTTTTGGTGGGCCTACTGGGCTG
>JAALLB010000223.1 GCA_011087745.1 Hyphomicrobiales bacterium
TCACATGGAAAGACCCATCCGGTCGCCTTCAGCAAAGATGTGTGCATACGGTAGATATCTTTGGTGGTGATGGTGCTGCAGTTGCTTTTGCACCTGATGATGCTGACATTGTAAGAGATGTTCTAGCTCGTACGCGCACTTGGGTTATTGATGAACTTGATTTGGAATTGCGCGCTGCAATTGTACCCGTTCATGCAATTCGGGCCCTTGGCTGCGATGTTCAGGTAGCAGGATTGGAGGTTTCAGAAGCTATAATCAATTATGCTTTCATTGGCCGTGGCGTAGCAATGGCAGAAACCTTGATGAAAAAAGGTGAGTATGAAGTAGAACCCGCAAAACCTGGAAACTACCCCGATCTTACAGGACTGTCTTGCCGTTGGATGCCGGTTGAAAAGCAGGGAAGCAAGATTATCTCCATGATCGTCGAAGCTGTGGATGGGAAAACCCAGATTCCAGATGGTGTATTGGAAGAACTGCTCAATATGGTGAGAGCAGATAAAACGGATGGTCATCCGGTTCCTGAGACGCAAGTGAAATTCAAATGGCCCGTTGAAGGGGTCGGTCTTGAAGCCAAGGCAACCGGGGACAGCAAGTTAAAGCTTTATTTGATTGCGTTTTTGGCGATGGTTTTGAACAAGACCGGTTGGTCAATGGGCGAGTTTGATCCGAACCACTATCGAAAGCAGTTGTCCCTCAATACGGACTATCGGAAGATTCAAGACGGCATCCGCATGACATTATCTCTTGAACAATCCAAGGTTGAAGAGCTCACAGTGTTTTTAGAAGAACACAGGGCAGCTGGCCAATTGAAATTTGGGTTAAGTGAGCAAGATCAGGCTGTACTGACCTGTTTTGTGCCCTCAGTGACATCTGATGATCATTATCATTTCATGGATGGTGCAGGGGGAGGATATGCAGCGGCAGCGGATAATCTGCGTTAACACTTACTCAAGTGAGTCATTGTATTGCTTGTAGTCTAGATATAAAGATATGTTTATCTTAATTAAGGACTAGTCAATATTGCCAACTGAAAACTCTCTATCACTGGATCAATCCGTAAACCTATTGCGTGCGGCGGGTGAATCAACGCGATTGCGATTGTTGGCATTATTGTCAGAAACTGATTTAACCGTATCTGATCTAATTGAGATTTTAGGCCAATCGCAACCTCGTATTTCAAGACATTTGAAGTTGCTTACCGAAGCTGGCTTACTTGAGAGGTATCAAGAAGGGGCTTGGGCTTATTTTAGGTTGGCAGATCAAGATTCAGGCTCTGGGCTGATCAGTTCTATTATCAAGCAGTTTGACCCCACTGACAAAGATATCGAACGGGACCGCGAACGGTTGCAGATGGTTCGCAAAAAACGGGCTGCACAAGCTTCGGAATATTTTAGTAGCAATGCTGCTGAGTGGGACAAGATCAGGTCATTGCATATTGATGAAGCAAGTGTGGAAGCAGCCATGCTTGAAATGGTTGGCGACACAAAAATTAATATGATGCTGGACCTTGGTACCGGCACTGGCAGAGTGCTTGAGCTGTTCTCGGACATATTTGAAAAAGGTGTTGGCATTGATGCAAGTCGGGACATGCTTTCGGTAGCACGTTCGCGTTTAGATGATGTAAATCTTTCAAGGGTGCAAACTCGGCAAGGAGACTTGTATATTCTTCCAACGCCATCTTCTTCTTTTGATTTGGTGACTATCCATCAGGTTTTGCATTATTTGCACGATCCAATGGGTGCCATCATAGAGGCGGCCAAGGCACTTGTGCCTGGTGGACGCTTGTTGATTGCTGATTTTGCGCCACATGAGTTGGAATTTTTGAGAGAAAACCATGCACATTTGCGACTTGGGTTTTCGGAAGACCAAATGGCTGACTGGCTAAGTGAAGCTGGGTTGAAATTGCGTTCTGTTAAACATCTTGAGCCGAAAGACAAACAAGCCAAAGACGCACTTGTTGTGAGTCTCTGGCTTGCTGAAAAATAACGCCCAAAATACGCAATACTGGCGTTTATATTTTATTCTAGCCTATCAGGCCAAACACAATTCCTGATACAAAAATAAAGGCGGCAATGGTAATTACCAAGTTTGCATTTTGTACTATTTGCATATCAACCTCCTCTTGTTGATACCCAACCCTATACGAAAGTCTAATGAAATTGGCTTTGCATGCAAGTCTTTTGAGCTTTACCTGCGTTAGCATTTTGTGCTTGTGGCGTTAAATGCATGATATTCAAGAAAAATTGCATAAAAAATCATCTGAATTAAATTTTCAAAGGTACACAATTTGTTTGAATATCGAGATTAGCGCCTTGATCCCGCCATTTTTAGAATTCGGCCGTCGACCAGTGCCAGGCCTATAATGATTAAAATCATTCCAATAATGTTGCTGGTTGTCAGGGTTTCACCCAACCAAAGAATGCCCAAGATTATTGCGCTGATTGGTACGAGGAATGTAACCAGAGATACGTTGGTTGCACCTGCGTTACTCAATATCTTGAAGAATAAAACATAGGCATAGGCTGTACAAAGAATTGATATACCCAAAAGAGAGATGATCATTTCAGTGTCTGGAAATGAAATGGCAAGTGGATCTTCAAGCAGGAATATGAGAGGCAGCATGACAATGCTTGAGGCGGTTAGCTGACCTGTTGAGATTACGATAGGGTCTTGGCCCTTAAAGCGCTTGCCCCAAACACCTGCAAATCCATAGGCAATGGTTGCACCCAATACAGCGCCTTGTGCCCAGGCAGATGCAGTTAGCCCTTGTACCAGATCGGTGCCAATTAATACCGCAACACCGAGAAATCCAAATAATATGCCTGCTATTTTATTTTTAGTTAATTTCTCATCTGAAGTGAAGAAATTTGCAATGATCAGGGTCCATATTGGGGTCATGGCATTTACAACCGAGGCCAGTCCGGATCCAATTTCTTGTTGACCAATTAAAATCAGAGAAAATGGGATTACATTATTAAGAATTCCCATAACCAAGATGGCCATAATGAGTTGGTTGTCCATCGGAAATTTTCTTGATGTGATGATAAGGAAAACCCAAAGAGCAATTGCAGCCAGAAACACTCTTACAAATACAACCGTAAAAGGCGGCCATTCGATCATTAGTATTCGTCCGAATAAAAACGAACCGCCCCAAATTGCTGCGAGTAAGGCAATTAGGAACCAATCTTTGGGAGATGCATGCATTTGTGCTGGTAGAGAAGATTTTGACATTAGGTTCTATTAGGTGTCTCAGACCTGATTTGCCACCCGAAACTTGCATCGTCGTGGATAAATTTTGCTGAAAAACTGGCAGAGATGGCATTTTTCCATAAACGCTGAAAAAATATTTAAAAAGCAATCACTTATTCGGTGAATGTGCATATTAGTAGCGATATTATTACCTTTGACTACTTAGATATGCTGATACAATATTGAAATACTACTTGCTTATTTCTACGTATGACTCAAATATTGAGGTGTTCGGGCATACTGCGAACATGAAGATGACTGGAAATACCGAATTTACTGGTTCGGCTTGGCGGGATTTTCCTGCTTTATTTTGAAATAGCATATGTACTTTTTCACCCTTTCCTCGACATTCTGCATTGCCTGCGAGTGGCCTTGGCCACATTTATGAGATGGAAGAAAGGACCCCCAACCATGTCACAATCAGGAACTGTTAAATTTTTTATACTCCGAGTCCTTGAAAATCTGATTATTTGGGGTTGACGTTTCA
>JAALLB010000224.1 GCA_011087745.1 Hyphomicrobiales bacterium
TCACATTTATGAATCAATTCAACGCCTTATCCAATAGCGTCTAGTACTGTGATCCACGCGTCAACGATATCTCTCTTCAAGCGAGTTGGTGAAACATTCAGTGGACCGTTTTCACCACGATCTTCACCTGTCTTTTCTTCCCAATTTTCAGATTTCTTGAAATACGGCAGGACATCTTCCCAACCCCAACCAGCATTACCCATTTGCCGCCAGTGGTCGAAGTCCTCTGCTTGGCCTCTAACGTAAAGGAGGCCGTTTATTGAGCTTGACCCACCTAAAACTTTACCATGAGGCCAGGGAATTGACCGGCCATTGATGGCAGGGTCAGATTCTGTTTTATAACACCAATCTGTTTTTGGATTTCCCATTGTCTTGAAATATCCTACCGGAACGTGAATCCAAGGGTTTGTATCTTTGCCACCTGCTTCAATAAGTGCAACCTTATAGTTCCCGTTCTCAGAGAGACGATTTGCCAATGGGCACCCAGCTGAACCCGCGCCAATCACTATAAAATCAAATTCCAACTTATATTTTCTCCAGGGGCTAGACAGGAATCTCAAAAAATGAGACTTTTTGTCTCGCTAATACATAAAATCATGGATTTGAACGTTAGACAAGTGGGGGCGTGAAGATTTATGAAACAGTGAGTTGGTTTGAGGAATAGTATTTAAGCAGGGAGGCTTAAAAATGAGTGAGCATGAAGGACGCATACCAACCAATTTGCGAACATTGAGAATTTTGGAAGTTTTGGGAAAATCAGAAAGCCCAATGACACCAACTGAAATCAATCAAGTTTTAAAATTGCCCAAACAAACTGTCCATCGACTTTGTACAACACTTGAAGAAGAAGGATACTTAATTCGTGATACTAATGGAAAGCGATTGAAGCCATCTTCTCGTTTAAAAGAACTTGCCTCAGGAGTGTTATTCGCTTCGCGGAATCAAATAGCTGTAAGGCAGGTCTTGGTAGATGTTGCCGATAAAGTTAAAGAAACGGTCAATCTTGTGGTGCCTAAAGAAGATGGCATGATGTATCTGGACAGGGTTGAGACTGATTGGTCTTTCAGAATTCAATTGCCAATTGGTTCGCATGTACCATTTCACTGTACCGCAAGTGGAAAGACTTTTCTGGCGAGTCTTTCTCCAAAGCTTCGCAAATCCTTTGTCAGGGGTATGGATCTAAAGCCAAGAACGCGAAATACATTTGATGATCCGGATGCGTTTTTGGAGGAGTTAGCCCGTGTTGCAAAACAGGGTTATGCTGTGGATAACGAGGAATTCATGGATGGAATGATCGCCGTAGCGGTTCCAATCAAGGATAAAAACTCCAGATATTGTGCATCTTTTGCCTTTCATGCTCCTTCACAACGATTAAGCATTGAATCTGCGTTGGAGTTTAAAGATCTATTGTTGGAGAGAGCTCAAGTTCTTGGCCGAGAACTTTTCGCATAATATTTTGTCTGAATATTATTTGCGGAAGATGTCGGCTATTTTGTTTAGTCGCGTGCGATTTTTGGTTCTTGCAAAATGGTAAAACGACTTAATTTTTGGCCTGAGATAGGTTTTCCAAAATTTGCTGTAAACATAACCCTTGTAAGTTATGGGTATATTGCAGCTTATAACCTTATGAGTGGTATTGGTCCAAGAAGATTTATATTCTGACGGGTCATGTGACAAATCGAAATTCTTGATCCCTTGGTTCATCGCCCATTCTTGAGCTGCCGCCATCTGCATTTTGCCTAGACCGAATTCTTTCCAATCCCAATCAATTGCACCCAGGTAGGAATAATATCTGTTTGCATGAACCATGCATACTTCAATCGCAATTGGTTTTTTATCCAGATAAAGTGCGTGGGTTAGGGGGCCGTTCAATCCACCTGTGTTTACAGCTTTCAGATTGCAGAACATTGCATTGGTACATTCGTCAGCCAATATGCCTTGCTTGCGGCCCGTTTCCACCAGCCATTGTGTTTTCATTCTCAATGCCGAGGTTACCAAAGATTTGTATTCTTCGGATCCTGCCTCGTATACCTCATAGGACAAAGTTCCCTGAGTTTCCAATTTGTTTTTGTTTCTTCTGCGTTCTTTTCGCTGTCCCTTGGACAAAGTCTGATTATAAGCCTCCCAACTCTCGTATTGGCTCATATCCAGAATTGCAGATTTAAGGTCAGATTTTTCTCTTATCCCTTGTTCGCCAATTATTTTTTCAATCAGGCAACCTACGGGATAATTATTGAAAGAAATAGAATCTGACTTTGAGTTTTCTATTATGACTTGCAAAACTACTTGGCCGACTTTCTCATTGAATGATGATGCATCAAAAAGCAGATTGCAATATTGACCTAAAGGTTCGGTGGCAGAAGTTAATATCTTTAGACCGGTTCTGGATTGAATTCGCATCATCGGCCAAATCATAACAGGCGTATTGTTTTTCCTTAAAACAAAAACTTGCGGAATTGGGCAATGTTTATCCGTTAAATCATCAGCGAATTGTTTGTAATATTCGAAACACCAATTGAAACTTTGATAGTAGGTAAAATCTTCGAGGCAAACTGATTCCAAAAGTTGCCACTCAGTTTGGAGTGAGGTGATTGCATTCAAATTATCGTAGCATTCCAATGTGAATGCATGGCCATCAACTGACAAATGCGAAAGTTGTTGGAAATCATCGACATTGGAAACACTGTTTGAAATCATAGATGGCTTGTTTTTGAGTCAGTTAGTTTTGTAAATCAAATTGATTGTACATTGAAATCATTCAAGAATGATTAATTGAACCGCAAACAGAGCTTCCCAAATTTGGTTAGGTTTGTTATTCATTTCGGTCTGTATAAATAGTAAATTTGGATAGGAAAATTTTTATGACAGAAGTTAATGGATCATGCCTTTGTGGAAACGTGTCATATAAGGGGGATGTTGACGTTAAAATGGTGATCAATTGCCATTGTACAGATTGCCAGCAGGCCACGGGCTCTACGCATGGAACCATGGTTTTTGTGGCAGAAGATGCTGTTGAAATATCTGATACCGCATCAACATTTAGTCATCCAGCAGATAGCGGCAATACACTCACGAAAATCTTTTGCGGTAAATGTGGCTCACAAGTTGCAGGAAAAAATACAGGACGCGCAGGAGTGATTGGCTTAAGAGCAGGGTACCTTGATCAAAAAGACTTAATTCAACCTGGCGCGAATATTTATTGTGACAGTGCAATACCATCCACAGCAATGGATCCTGACCTGAAGCGGTTCCCAGGAATGCTTGGTTAAGTCTAACCGTCGAAAAAATTTGAAAAGCTGTCATGTAAAGGCTTGCATGGCGGCTTTATCGTATTAAGCTACAAAGAGTCGTCAACTTTTAAAAAGCATGTCCGGTGCGACTTATTATTTCTCTTTCAGCGTTGCTGATATCTGTAATTTTTGTTCAGATTGGAACAGGTTCACTTGGGCCACTAGATGCCTTGTCTGGTCTTAAGCTTGGCTTTTCGCCAACTGAAATTGGTTATATGGGATCAGCGCACTTTCTTGGCTTTTTTATTGGCTGTGTGCTTAGTCCATACATTGTAATCCGTTCTGGTCACGCGCGGGCATTTGCTGTCATGGCGGCAGTATCGACAATTTCTATCATATTGCATCCAGTTGTTCAGGAATCCTGGTTCTGGATGATTTTGAGAGTGCTCACGGTAATGCCAAGTTGATTTCAGGATTTATCTCTGATAAGGGTGGGCTATGAA
>JAALLB010000225.1 GCA_011087745.1 Hyphomicrobiales bacterium
CGATTCAAATTGTCGCACCCCTAAATGACAAAGCCAGTAGCTGGGTAGTTACCATGCAACATTCAGTTCTAATTTGTTAATTATTTTTGGTGAGTAGTCCTTTTTTCAGTTTTCGATATTGTAAAGAATTGACTCATTGAGCATAACGTATCGTAAGCACGGGGCGTGAAAAGAATTGTCTAATCTGGGTGTTGGTGACCATGAGTAATTATTTGCTTCGCAAGTCAAAGATCGTAAGCGTTCTGTTGGGTATAGCATTTTTTGTATCTGCGTGCGGTTCATCGGCTTCTTCCAGTAACAATGCAAAATTGAAGCCAATTGGTAACGTCAACTCTTCTCTTTCACGACTTCCAAGCGAAATTAATATTCCAGTAAAAGGCAAAATTACGCGTACGGGTGAAATTTATTTGTTGCGCGGCCTTGCTAATGTGTTCTCACGTGGCATGGATACGATGGGTGCTAAAATGGTTCGAGCCGGGTTGGATGCTCGGGTTTACAATCATTCGATCTGGAAATCGCTAGCGGACAATATTATTGCCCGCAAAAAGAAAAAACAGGTTTCTTATCCAATAATTATCATGGGTCATTCGCTAGGTGGAAACGCCTCTGCATTAATGGCTAAATACCTTGGCGATAATAATGTAAAAGTAAAATATGTTGTTACGTTTGATCCAACTGTCACGACTTACGTTGGGAGAAATATAAATCGCGTTGTAAATTTTTATCTTCCGAATGATGCAAACTCCAACATTGTGAAGAAAGCGACCGGCTTTCGAGGTGCGCTAAAAAATATCAATGTAAGAGGTGTCCGTGGGCTAACGCATACTACAATTGAAAAAGATTCCAATTTTCACAATCAAGTTATCAATCGTACTCTTTCGTATACAAAAAAACGTCGTAAAAAGCGTTAAACTGCGCAAAAGTAGCCAGGTTTCAGCAGTTGATGCAAATGTGAACAATTTTGCGTAACTATCAGGTGACTTAACTGTATTTACGACTATGCTAAGCCTCAATAAGATAAAGCAGGAGTATCCAAATGAGACAACAATTACTAGCAGCAGCTTTTTTTACTGCTTCAGCATTTGTAACAATGCCGGCATTTGCTGGTGATGCCGTAAAGGGTGAAGCTCTTTTCAAGAAATGCGCCGCTTGCCACAAGATAGGTGCTGACGCTAAAAACGCTGTTGGTCCTGCACTTACAGGTGTTGTTGGGCGTGCAGTAGCAGGTGTTGAAGACTACAAATACGGCAAAAGCATTGTTGAACTTGGTGAAACAGGGGCTGTTTGGACTGAAGAAGAGATCTTTGAATATCTTGCTAATCCAAAAAAATACCTTCGCGCGAAATTGGATAACAAAAAAGCCAAGAGTAAAATGTCGTTTAAGTTGAAGAAAGAAGATCAACGCAATGACGTCATTGCGTATCTTGCAACTTTCTCGCCAAAAGCCGAAGAAGGTGACGCTGCCAGCGAAGAGCCGAAGGCAGAAGAAACAACAGAAGAAACAACGACTACAAATTAGTCTTTTTAGTAGTTCTGAAATTATTAAGGCCATTCTTCTTGAGTGGCCTTTTTTGTTTGTGCGGATTTATGAACTTGCTATGGTGCAAAGGTTGATCAATGTAACAGGCATTTTATGGAACACCTTGAAGAGATACGGCAATCTGTAAGAGCGATCTGCGCCTCTTTTGGTGAAGATTATTGGCGAGAACTTGATAAGACCAGCGGGTACCCAACAGACTTTGTCAAGGAAGTTACCAAGTCCGGTTTTCTAGGCTGCTTGATCCCAGAAGAATATGGTGGTGCGGGATTGGGACTTGTTGAAGCTTGTGTGGTGCTGGAAGAAATATCGCGTTCCGGAGGACATCCAGGGGCTGCTCATGCACAAATGTATGTCATGGGCTGTGTCCTTCGTCATGGAACACCGGAACAAAAACAAAAATATTTACCCGCTGTGGCGAGTGGTGAATTGCGACTGCAATCATTTGGGGTGACGGAGCCAACTACTGGCACAGATACAACTTCGTTAAAAACTAAAGCTAAACGCGTTGGTGATACCTATGTAATTAATGGCCAGAAGGTTTGGATAAGCCGGGTAAAGCATTCTGATCTGATGGTGATGCTGGCGCGAACAAAACCGATTGAAGAGCGCACTTCCAAAACGGATGGTCTCTCCTGTTTTATCGTTGATTTACGGGATGCGGAAGCTTGTGGCTTAAGCATCAAGCCAATCGATGCGATGATTAATCATCATGCTTGCGAGTTGTTTTTTGATAATTTTGAAGTGCCAGTTAAGAACCTCCTTGGGGAAGAACACAAAGGTTTCAAAGTTATTATGGATGGCATGAATGCAGAACGTATTTTAATTGGTGCTGAATGCATTGGTGATGCGCGATACTTCATAGACAAGGCAAAAACCTATGCAAGCGAGCGTGTTGTTTTCAATCGTCCAATTGGACAAAACCAGGGCGTGGCATTTCCTATCGCGCAAAACTATGCGCAGACAGAAGCTGCCAATTTGATGGTAGAGAAAGCCGCACGCCTGTTTGATGCAGGCAAACCTTGTGGGGCGGAAGCCAATATGGCGAAGATGTTGGCCGCTGATGCCTCATGGAAAGCCGGCGATACTTGTTTGCAAACGCATGGTGGGTTTGGAATGAGCCGCGAGTATCACATTGAGCGCAAGTTACGAGAAACCCGGCTTTATCAAATTGCGGCAATCTCGACTAATTTAATTCTTTCATATCTAAGCGAGCATGTGCTTGGCATGCCAAGAAGCTTTTAATCATGCAGCCGCTGGATGGATTGCTTGTCGTGGCTATTGAGCAGGCTGTTGCAGCGCCATTTTGCACCGCAAGATTGGTTCAGGCGGGTGCAAGGGTCATAAAAATTGAACGTGAAGAGGGGGATTTCGCACGGGGCTATGATACGGCCGCCAAGGATGAAAGTTCTTATTTTGTCTGGCTCAATCAGGGAAAACAATCTGTTTGTCTGGACTTTAAATCAACGGATGGTGCTCGGCTTCTGCGAAATATTTTAAAAGAAGCTGATGTGCTTATTCAAAACCTTTCGCCGGGTGCGCTACAACAAGCAGGGTTTTCGACAAAGGAATTGCATGACTTAAATCCCAAACTGATCATTTGCAATATTTCTGGTTATGGCATGGAAGGTGAAGTATCTCGCAAACCTGCGTATGATTTATTGGTGCAGGCAGAGAGCGGTTTGATTTCTGTGTCGGGCAGTTCGCAAGCTCTAGGTCGAATTGGTGTTTCCGTGTGTGATATTGGCGCTGGTATGACGGCCTACAGCGGAATATTGGAAGCTATTATCAAGCGATCATTCACCGGAAAGGGGGCTAGGTTTCCATATCACTTTTTGATGTTGCTGCCGATTGGATGGCAGTTCCCTTTATTCATGCTGAATATGGGAAAGGGGCACCACAACCTGCTGGATTAAGACATCCATCGATTGCCCCCTACGGTGCATTTAAATGCTCAGATGAAAAACTTGTTTTAATCTCCATTAAAAATGAAAGAGAATGGGAACGCTTTTGCAAATTGGCGCTTCAATCAGACGAGCTGTTTGAAAACTCAAATTATAAATCCAATACGTTACGTGTTTTAAATCGTGGCCAGTTGGAATTGGATATAACCGACATCACCCTGCAACTGACATCGCAAGGGTAATGCCAAGTTGATTTCAGGATTTATCTCTGATAAGGGTGGGCTATGA
>JAALLB010000226.1 GCA_011087745.1 Hyphomicrobiales bacterium
CACTACATTGACATTGTAGGGGTCACTGGTTCAATCCCAGTATCGCCCACCATTTGCAATCACACCAACTCTGCATCCGTGATAATTTCCACCAGTGATGGTCCATTATGGGCAAACGCTTCGGCAAGGGCAGTTTGAATTTCTGATGCCTCTGTAACTTTTACGCCGTGGCCACCGCATAGTCTGGCAAATGCTGCAAAGGATGGGTTGTGTAAATCGGTTTCCCAAACTTGCCATTCGCCAGCGCGTTGCTCCTTGGAAATTTTTCCCAATTGCGAGTTATTGAGCAAAATATGAGTAATGTTCATGCCGTATTTTACTGCCGTAGTGAAATCCATCGGATATTGACCAAATCCACCGTCGCCTGAAATTGAAATCACCTTGCGACCGGCATATTCTTCAAAATCCTGGGTTGCTGCCCATGCTCCCATGGCTGCTGGAAAGCCAAAGCCGATCGAACCAAGATAACCCGACATCAATACGCGCTGTCCCTTGCTTTCAAAGTAGCGCCCGAATGAATAGGTATTGTTGCCAACATCGCAGGCAATTATTGCATCTTCTGGACAGATTTTTGAAAGAACATCAAAAATTGCAACTGAATGAATACCATGACCAGAATTCTCCGTAAGGCGTGTTTGCTTCTCATCCCGCCAAATCTTCCAACGCTCAGCCAACTCCGATATCTGATCGACGGGTGCTTTATAGCCCTTAAAATTCGGCACCACCGCATCACAAAATGCACTCAATTCACCCCAAATTGGAAGTTCAACCGGATGGAATTTACCCAATTGCATTCTTTCAAAATCAACCTAGATTATTTTTTTACTTCTCTCAATGCCGGTATGATTTGAAAATGATGCCCCTAGCGCAATAATCAAATCTGCTTCATTCATGAACCAACTGGCGATCGGAGTGCCGGAACGTCCCAACACTCCTGCAGCATTTGGATGGCTATCAGAAATAAGACCTTTGCCTTTGAAAGTGGTCAGAACTGGTGCGCCCAGTTGTTCTGCAAAATTGACAATTGCATCCCGTGCCTCCACCGCACCATGCCCAATCACAATGATTGGACGTTCAGCCTCTGATATCAATTTTGTGGCAGCTGCAATATCTTCACCAGATGGAACCACAACCGATCCACCTGTGCGCCCTTCCGGTTGGCTGGCATCTTCATCACTTGGTTCTGTTTGAACATCATCAGGAAAAATCAGATGGGCGACATCGCGTTCTACAAGAGCAGTCTTGCAGACAAGAGACATTAGTTCAGCATGTTTTGAAGTGCTCAATACCGGTTGGGAAAACTTGGAAACAGCATCAAAAGCGGATTTTAAATCAATATCCTGAAAAGCACCAGGGCCGAAAACCTGAGTTTGAACCTGGCCCGTTAATGCCAAAACTGGGGCACGGTCCACTTTCGCGTCCCACATACCTGTCATAAGATTTGTTGCACCAGGTCCAGCAATGGTCAAACAGGCAGCAGGCTTATTGGTCAATTTTCCATAGGCAGAAGCTGCAAAGGCCGCCGCTCCTTCATGGCGCACGCCAACATAACTTAGATCACCATCAACAGTGCGATGCCTTATCGCTTCTGACAGTCCAAGATTTGAATGCCCTACCATGCCGAACACCCGTTTAACGCTCCAATTGACCATGGTTTCAGCCATGACATCTGTTATCGTACGTTCTCGTTGCGGCTCCGGTTCAAGCCCAACAAAAATTTCCCCGTCCCGAATATCAACTGGATAAAGCGTTTGCCCCGTGTCTTCATGTCCTCCAGGAGGCGCACCGGTAAGCGGGTCAAAATCCCAACCATGCCACGGGCAGCGGATCCAGCATTTGCCATCAACGCCTTTCTCAATTGAACCTTCTCCAAGAGGCCCATTTTGGTGCGGACATCGATTGTCCATTGCAGCCCATTGACCATCAAAATGAGAAAGACACATGGAAACAGTTCGAGCAGTTACAGTCTTTACCCGCCCTCTGGCAAATCACTCTCATGACCAACGCTTATCCATTCAAGATTTGCTTCATCCATCTTAATCTTCCTCTCTCATTGCAGCAATTTTTATTCTTTTGGGTCTATTGAATGCCGCCGTAGGCAACACCAGAAAGTTCAGACATTTCTTTCTTCCACGTCGTCAAATCTTCATTTGAAAACTTCGACAAATGATCATGCCCACAAGCCCGCGCCATCACCTGCATAAGCTCAACAGATGCTTCAAAAAAATTGGTCAATTGACGAGCTGATTTTTCAACCACAAGGCGGTTAACCAGATGAGGCTTTTGCGAGGCAATCCCCACCGGACAATTATTTGTATGACAAGCCCGCATCGCAATACAGCCAATGGCCTGCATTGCAGAATTTGAAACTGCAATCGCATCAGCACCCAGCGCCATTGCCTTAATAAAGTCAGCAGGCTTACGAAGCCCGCCAGTAATGACAAGCGTTACATCCTTGCGATCCAGTTTATCCAGATGACGTCTTGCCCGTGCAAGCGCTGGAATGGTTGGCACGGAGATATTGTCCCTGAAAATAATTGGTGCAGCACCTGTGCCGCCGCCGCGACCATCAAAAATGATATAATCAACACCAACTTCCAAAGCTGCATCAATATCTTTTTCTATATGTTGTGCTGACAATTTGTATCCAATTGGAATACCGCCGGTTTTATCGCGCACTTCATCGGCAAATTCCTTGATCTGGCTAACTTCTGTCCATTCAGGAAAACGTGGTGGAGAAATTGCATCCTGACCGGGATCAAGTTCTCTAACTTCGGCAATCTTTCCCTTTACTTTCTTTCCCGGAAGATGCCCTCCAGTACCTGTTTTCGCGCCTTGTCCACCTTTGAAATGGAACGCCTGAACTTTGTCCAGCTTGTCCCAGCTAAACCCAAAGCGGGAAGATGCCAACTCATAAAAATAACGAGAATTGGCCTCTTATTCTTCCGGTAACATTCCGCCTTCACCGGAGCAAATACCTGTTCCTGCAAGTTCAGCACCGCGAGCAAGCGCGATTTTTGCCGGCTCTGACAATGCACCAAAACTCATGTCAGAAACAAACAGGGGAATATCAAGTTTCAAAGGCTTCTGGGCATTTGGTCCGATAACAACCTCTGTACCAACTTCTTCTTCATCGAGCAGTGGCGCTTTTTGTAATTGCGCTGTCAAAAGTTGAATATCATCCCAATCAGGCAATTGGTTTCTAGGCACACCCATCGCATCCACCTTGCCGTGATGACCCGTCTTCGAAAGACCATCTTTGGCATATTGCTGGATTAAACCATTGTACGGCTCTTCTTCAGTGCCATGACTGGTATCCGCATATTGCCCCAGGTATGCATCACGCTGGAATGGCTGGGGATTTTCCTGATGCCATGAACTGATCTCATCCTCATCAACAAGCACTTTTCCACCTTCAACCCAAGAATTGAATTTTGGCAGCACTTCCTTGTTGTTGTATTCAGATACTCCGCTATCCACTTTGTAATCCCAATAGTGAACTCCGCAGATGAGGTTATCGCCGCGGACAAACCCATCCGACATCAAGGCCCCGCGGTGCAAACAGCGTCCATACATGACAGAAACCTCTTCATCCATCCTGACAATAACAAGATCGACATTTGCAACAATCGCATGTTCGGGTTTGCGATCTTTAATCTCGTTGAATTCCGCTATACCCATCCTACTCCAAAACCCGAATGTTTTGGTGTGATATGATACGAAA
>JAALLB010000227.1 GCA_011087745.1 Hyphomicrobiales bacterium
GCCTGAAACGTCAACCCCAAATAATCAGATTTTCAAGGACTCGGAGTATAACTATTAATGCAGAACAAATACAAAAAATACTAGGACAAGTCTCTACCTATCCAATTGAACCACCCAAGCCATTCATAAGATTGACAAAACCCGGAAAGCTCGTCTCCATAATGGAGCCATCATCCACTATGACAGGTTTTTCACTCGCCATACCCATCACGAGAAAGCTCATGGCGATGCGGTGATCCAAATGGGTGGCTACAGAAGCATTGTTGGATATATTTCCCAAACCTTTGCCGTCTGGACGACCTTGAACCTTTAGCCAATCATCGCCTTCTTCGCATGGCACACCGTTCATCTCCAACCCACGCGCTACAGCTGCCAGACGATCGGATTCTTTTACTCGCAATTCATGAAGCCCAATCATGTTGGTTTCGCCCTTGGCAAAACTGGCTGCCACTGCCAACACCGGATATTCATCAATCATTGAAGCCGCGCGTTCGGCTGGCACGGTAATACCTTTGAGTTCGCTTGACTTTACAACAAGATCGCCAATTTCCTCACCGCCAGAATTACGTTTATTGGTTATTTCTATATCCCCCCCCATTTCCATCAGGGTGGTAATCAGTCCAACACGCGCTTCATTCAGCATAACATCGGGTAGTGTAATTTCGCTGCCTTCAACAATAAGTGCAGCAACCATTGGAAATGCAGCAGATGAAGGATCTGCCGGCACCGTTACATCCTGCCCCACAAGTTTGCCTTGCCCTTCAACGGATATTCTTCTCTCGCCATTTGCTGCTGTGGTCACTTCAAGCTCAGCACCAAAGCCTTTTAGCATTTTTTCTGTGTGATCACGCGTCAAATGGGGCTCAACCACCTTAGTTACTCCCGGCGTGTTAAGACCTGCAAAAAGAATGGCAGCTTTCACCTGTGCCGATGGCACTAGCACCACATAGTCAATTGGCGCGGTCTGCCAGGGCCCCTGAAGCGTAATAGGCAGTCTCCCACCCTCTTCTTCTGCCAAAACCTGCACACCCATTTCACGCAGTGGGTTAAGTACCCGGCTCATGGGTCGAGAAGAAAGTGACGCATCACCTTTGTAGGTCGTTGGAAAATCATAAGCTCCAAAAAGCCCCATGCACAAACGACAACCTGTGCCAGAATTACCAAACTCGAAGGCTCCATCGGGTGCAAGTAACAAACCGTTGCCTGTGCCGGACATTATCCAGTCATCTCCATCTTTATGCGCCAGAGCACCAACCGCCTGCATTGTTTTAAGCGTATTGATTACATCTTCACCTTCCAGTAACCCGGAAATCTTGGTTTCTCCACTTGCAAGACCACCTAGCATCAAAGCCCGGTGAGAAATCGATTTATCTCCCGGAACACGGCATATACCGTTTAAGCTCTTAGCGCGGCTTGAAGACAATGGTTTTGCTGAAGTTTCACTGGACATAATTTTGAATTCTTTTACTCAAAAAGGTGAATATTCTTACGCGTTTCGTATCATAAGCAGAGATTTGCGTCACCCGCATTTTGCACTCTTACTTTGGAGTTCTTGTCTTTTCTTCACAAATGCTTTTGACATAAGGCGATTTGAAGGTTAGGAAGACAAAAATTTCATTCAATGAGGTATATTATGGCCAAAGCTAACTTGGGAACTAAAAGGGTCTGCCCTGAGACAAGTAAAAAGTTTTACGATCTGGATAAAGACCCAATCGTATCTCCCTACACTGGTAAAGAATATCCGCTTTCTTTCTTTGAAGCTGATGCAAATATTGTTGCACCCAAAGCGGATGTTGCTGAAAAAGCACCAGAAAAAGATAAAGCCGATGCTTCTTCTGACGATGATGATGACGATCTCGTAACTGATGACGATGGTCCGGAAATCATCAGCCTTGATGATGCAGAAGAAAACGATGACGATGACGACGATGATGAAGATGTTCCGGATATTCCAGACATTTCTGAAATAGACGATGATTCCGAAGATGACAACACCTTCCTGGAAGATGATGACGAAGACGATGATTTGTCAGATGTTATTGTTGGTGTCGAAAAAGACGACGAAAGTTAATTAGCGATCGCTATAATAAACTAATCAAATTGCATCCCATCAACGATGGGCTGCAAACTCCAGCTGGAGAACCCAAACCAGCAAAAATGGGGCTATAGCTCAGTTGGGAGAGCGCTTCGCTGGCAGCGAAGAGGTCAGCGGTTCGAACCCGCTTAGCTCCACCAAACTTATTGTGACCTAACTAAAATAAACCACACTCTCGTAGTATTTTACATTTTAAAATCAATAACTTAATCAGACTTTAAGAATAAATATTGATTATTTTCAACTGAATTCACCCACTCAAAATCAAGAAACCATCAGTCGTTGGAAAGGGTCTTTGATCAATCCGCAGACTTTTATCTTAATACTGACGCAAACTTGAAAACCCCAACACCTTGATTGGAGCCACAACTGACCAAGCAGCTCTGCGCAAATTATTGCTAGCGGCATAAACTATTTTCCATTAATAATGGCAAGATGGAAACTAACCACACCACACGAAGACTTGCAGCCATAATGGTTGCAGATGTTGTTGGATATTCTCAATTAATGGGCGCTGACCAAAATGGGACGCTTGAAGCATTGCGCCAATTGCGTGGCGAGCTTTTTGACCCCGTTGTGGCCAACCATCGCGGTAATGTTGTAAAAAGGATGGGTGATGGCTGGATTGTAGAATTCCCTTCCATTACCGATGCTGTGGCCTGTTCTGTAGCCATTCAGAACGGATTGAAAGGTCATAACATCATTAAACTTCGTATTGGTGTTCACACAGGTGAAGTTGTATTTGAAGCTGATGATGTATTTGGAGACGGCGTTAACATTGCAGCTCGTCTAGAGGCACTGGCCAAACCAAACCAGGTGCTAATTTCAGACATGGCTCATAATAGTTTGGATGCGAAAACTGCTAAACAATTTGCTGGTGGTGAAACTCATGAGTTGAAAAACATTGATCGGCCCGTCGGTGTGTGGCGATGGCCAGCAACTAGTAAGGTTGACCCAACAATCGTTCCAACAAATCTAGCTTTGCCGGACAAACCATCAATTGCTGTTCTGCCATTTGACAATATCTCAAGTTGTCCTGAACAAGAATACTTTGCAGATGGAATTGCAGAAGATGTAACCACAGCCCTTTCCCGCAATCGAGAATTATTCGTCATTGCACGAAACAGCAGCTTCACCTATCGGGGAAAGTCAATCGATATACGCACAGTAGGACAAGAACTGGGAGTACGTTTTGTTTTAGAAGGCAGCGTGAGGCGGGCTTCAAATCGAGTACGCATCACAGCTCAGTTGATTGAAGCTAACACCGATTCTCATGTTTGGGCTGATCGTTATGATCGCCCAACGACAGATATATTTGAGGTTCAAGACGAAATTACAATTAACGTGGCCGGAGCAATAGGCAGTGAAATCAGAGCGGCAGATATGAGAGCTGTTGCGAGAAGAGGTGTTGATGAGCTTCATTCTTGGGAACTTCTGATGAAAGCCTATTGGCACATTCATAAAATAAATCCTGAAGACAATTTTAAAGGTCAGGAGATTTGCCGTAAAGAAATTGCCGCCTCCGGAGGGACTGCCGAGCTGCACACCGCACTATTTAACGTCAACTCGGGATAAGGGCTGTATTTCCGATTGATTTGAGGTTGA
>JAALLB010000228.1 GCA_011087745.1 Hyphomicrobiales bacterium
TTCGTATCATATCACACCAAAACATTCGGGTTTTGGAGTAGGATGGGTATATCTGGCAGAATTTGCTTCAATCGCGCACGAACAATCATTAAGCCTTTGCTTGAATTGCTGGCCGGGATTCCAACTGTGGTTTACGGCTTTTTTGCAGCACTTGTTATCGCTCCAATGCTCAGAAATACAGGTGAAAATGTTGGTTTTGTAATTTCCTCAGAAAGCGCTCTCGCTGCTGGTCTAACCATGGGGATAATGATCATTCCGCTTGTTCCCTCACTGTCTGACGACGTTATTAATGCCGTGCCCCAGTCCCTGCGGGATGCATCATATGCCCTTGGTGCAACCGAGGCTGAAACCATCAAGCAGGTTGTCTTGCCAGCTGCCATTCCAGGTATTGCTCGGAGCTTATTACTGGCAACTTCACGGGCGATAGGTGAGACCATGATTGTTGTTATGGCAGCTGGACTTGCTGCAAACCTAACCGCCAATCCCTTTGAGGCGGCAACCACAGTGACCGTGCAAATTGTTACGCTCTTAACTGGTGATCAGGAATTTGATAGTGCCAAAACCTTGTCGGCATTTGCTCTTGGTCTGCTGCTTTTCGTCATTACACTTTGCATGAATGTTGCAGCACTTAAAATTGTTGACCGCTACAAGGAACAATATAACTGATCCAGATAATATTATTGCAGTTGAGGGAGCATCTCGACATCGTGCACAGCAAAGGTTCCGCATCTACGGACTCTTGGCTATTAGCATATCAATTGCATTCTTATTTATTATGGTGGGCTCCATTGCAATGCGTGGGACTTCAGCATTCAAGCAATCCTTTGTGCAAATTGAAATTGAATTGACCGCAGATGCAATTGATGCAGAAAAGATTAAAGCGACACGGTTTGGAAAGTTCATAAAAAAAAGCCCTGCGCAATGATTTTCCGGAAGCAACCTCCCGCAAAGACAAGAAAAAGCTTTATAAACTAATAAGCGCTAATGCTGAATATTCAGTTCGTGATCAAGTTGAAGCAAACCCGCAACTCATAGGAGCTCGTGCAAAATTGTGGGTGCGCGCTTCAAGTGACGTTGATATGTATCTTAAAGGCTATGTGGATGTCAGTCTTGACGAAAGCAAGCGCAGGTTAAATGATCAACAGCTCAAGTGGATATCTCAATTACAGCAAGAAGACAAAATCGAAATCCGGTTTAATACAAAATTCTTCACATCTGGCGACTCCCGTGAGATCGAGCAAGCCGGCGTTTTAGGCGCGATAATCGGATCTGCCCTGAGTTTGCTTGTATGTTTCATTCTATCTTTTCCGCTTGGCGTTTTAGCAGCTGTTTACCTAGAAGAATTTGCACCAAAAAACAGGTTTAGCCGTATCATCGAAGTTAACATTAATAACCTGGCCGCAGTTCCATCAATTGTTTTTGGCCTGCTCGGATTGGCAATTTTCCTGAATTTCTTCGGCTTGCCCAGATCAACCCCTTTGGTCGGAGGAATGGTCCTTGCACTTATGACACTGCCAACAATTATCATAGCTTCGCGGGCATCTCTTCGTGCTGTGCCGCCCTCCATACGGAAGCGGCAATGGGTATCGGTGCAAGCAAGGTGCAAACAACTTTTTATCACGTCGTGCCACTTGCGATGCCTGGAATGTTGACCGGATCGATAATCGGCATGGCTCAGGCATTGGGTGAAACAGCTCCTCTTTTAATGATCGGTATGGTTGCCTTCATCGTTGATGTGCCACAGGGCATAACCGATGCAGCAACAGCCTTGCCAGTTCAGATATTCTTGTGGGCTGATAGTCCGGAACGTGGATTTTTAGAAAAAACATCAGCAGCAATCATGGTATTGCTGGTGTTTTTGATTGTTATGAACTTAGTTGCCATCATTCTAAGACGGCGCCTTGAGCAACGTTGGTAGGAGCATATTATGAATAGTATTGTAATGAGAGAGAGTGTTGGCAAAATGGACAGTCCACACGATTCAACGTCCAAAAATGCGATTATCAGCGCAAAAAACGTTGATGTGTTTTATGGCGATAAACAAGCACTTTTTGGTATGAACCTTGATGTGATTGAAAATTCTGTCACCGCTCTCATCGGCCCTTCTGGATGTGGGAAAAGTACCTTGTTACGCTGCTTTAACCGTATGAATGATGTAATTCCGATTTGCCGCGTGGAGGGCTCAATAACCTTGAGTGGCCAGGATATTCATGCACCGAATGTTGATGTGGTATCCCTTCGCCAGAAAGTGGGAATGGTGTTTCAAAAGCCAAATCCATTTCCTAAATCAATTTATGATAATATTGCTTATGGTCCTAGAATTCATGGCATGACTTCCTCAAAAGCCGAGATGGATGAAATTGTTGAAAAGAGCCTGAAACGTGCAGGATTGTGGGATGAGGTTAAAGACAGATTGGATAAGCCAGGTACGGGGCTATCAGGTGGTCAGCAACAAAGATTATGTATTGCACGGGCGATTGCGGTTAAACCAAAAGTTATCTTGATGGATGAGCCATGTTCCGCTCTTGATCCGATTGCAACTGCAACAATTGAAGAACTGGTCGATGAACTGCGGGAGCGCTTTACAATAATAATTGTTACACATTCGATGCAGCAAGCAGATCGAGTTTCAATGCACACGGCATTTTTTCATATGGGCAATCTGGTGGAATATGGAAAAACATCTGATATTTTCACAGCACCCCAGGATGAACGCACCCAGAACTATATTACAGGGCGAATTGGCTAATTAACAGGATATGTACGATGGAAAATGAACATATTGTAAAATCGTTCGACGAAGAACTTTCGCAGATTGAAAACATGACTCTTGAAATGGGCGGATTGGTTGAAACGCAAATCCTGGAATCGGTTACCGCTCTTTGCAATCGGGATCAAGAGCTTGCCCAAAAGGTTCGGTTGGACGACAAAACTGTTGATCTTCTGGAAAGTGAAATTAATGATCTAACACTGAGAACACTTGCCCTGCGCCAACCTTTGGCAACAGATTTACGCAGTGTGATTTGTGCCTTGAAGGTCTCATCAAATCTGGAACGAATTGGTGACTACGCCAAGAATATTTCAAAACGCGCGCAGGTTTTAGCAGATATCAAAAGTGTTGGAACAGCAGAGAGAACTATCAAACGTATGGGAGAAATGGTTCAAAAAATGGTTGCAGATGTCTTGAACGCCTACATCCGCAAAGATTTGGCAATGGCAGACGAAATTCGTCTTCGTGATGAAGAAGTTGATTATATTCACAACACGCTGTTTCGTGAATTATTGACCTATATGATGGAAAACCCAAGCAATATTACCTTGTGTATGCATTTATTGTTCATTGCCAGAAACCTAGAACGCATGGGTGATCATGCAACCGGCATTGCTGAGCAGGTTCATTATGTTGTGACTGGTTCGGTACCTGAAGAAAATCGACCTAAAGCAGATAAAACCAGCCAAATGATTGTTGAAGAAAATTCTGAGGCTGAGGAATAGCTGTGGTTAAATCTAGTGGAATTAAAGTTCTTGTTGTTGAAGACGAACCAGCACAGCTGGAACTTCTTTCGGTAATGCCAAGTTGATTTCAGGATTTATCTCTGATAAGGGTGGGCTATGAAT
>JAALLB010000229.1 GCA_011087745.1 Hyphomicrobiales bacterium
TAAAAAATCCTCACCTGCACTTTCTCATTCAACGTTCGGTAACTTGGCAATACCTGATACACTAATGATGAAACTTAAGATTTTACTACTCATTTCCGTCGTTATATTCATTCTATTGACGATGCTCATCTTACAATTCCCGGGGCATTCTAACCATCCGATCAATCAACAACTGAAATCTGAAGTTGAAAATTGGGGTGATCAAGTCGAACTGACTCAAGATACGTTGAAAACTGGTATCAGTGATGATCAGGTGCAAAGCATCCTAAATGAGGCTGGATTTGATATTCCAAAAACAACAAATCTATTGCTCAAATATCAACCACAGGTACAGCCAAACAAAGTTGTTTACTTTAGGAAGTTTGGCAATGGAGCATGTAACATCGAGTACTATGTATTTATTGAGTATAACCTAAATAAGCGATTAACCTCCGCAACAGGCACAGCGGAAGAAGCGGGATGCCTATAATCGGCTTTTTGCAAGACTTTCTGAATGTCTGCTTCTGGCACAAAGCTGCCGTTAGTACTTAAAATAAAATTTCTGCCAGAAATTTTGGTTGAGATGCTCTCTGTGTCAACATTATGCCGTTCAGCCACTTCCAACACCAGCTATTGCCATTGAAATCTCTAACTTGTAATCAACCGTTATGAAAAAACTAACGCCAACCATAGCAATTGATGGGCCTGCTGCTTCTGGCAAGGGTACGCTTGCGCGCCGGTTGGCTCGGCACTTTGGGTTTCATCATCTTGATACCGGTCTTACCTATCGCGGTGTTGCGCATGCGTTGCTAGAAGGCAATATGCTGCTTGATAATGAAGACATGGCATGTCTGGTGGCGGAGAAACTGGATCTTGGCTCATTGAACAAGGATATTCTTTCCGCTCATGAAATAGGCGAGGCGGCTTCCAAGGTTGCTGTGATGAGTAAGGTTAGAGGTGTTCTGGTTGATGCGCAGCGCAAATTTGCCAATAAGGAACCAGGTGCGGTTTTGGATGGCCGTGATATCGGAACAGTGGTTTGCCCTGATGCCGAGATCAAACTTTATATTACAGCTTCTCCTGAAAAACGTGCAGAACGTCGGCATCGAGAGATAAGTCAGAAGGCTCAAGAAGGGGCGGAGGTTGCAACTTTCGAGCAAATTCTGGCAGATATTATGAAACGCGATGAGCGGGATATGGGGCGTTCTGACAGCCCTTTGAAACCTGCTGCAAATGCGCACTTGATTGATACGTCAGAAATGAGTATAGAAACTGCATTCAATACTGCTTTATCACTGGTTGAGCAGGCATTGTGGGAATAAGCGATCCAACTACCTTTATCGCGCTACCAGCCAGCACTTTATGAAGTGACTGGCAAAGGCATTTGGATTTACCGAAACACAAACCCGTAGCGCATTCGAAACCGCACTAAAGAATAAGCCGTTTCGATCAGGAGAATCCATGACAAATAGTCCAAGCATGGAAGAGTTTGAAGCTCTTCTGGAACAGTCTTTTGAAACACATGACGTCGTTGAAGGCGCTGTTGTTAAAGGCATTATTACTGCATTTGAAAAAGACCTTGCAGTAGTTGACGTTGGCCTCAAAGTTGAGGGCCGCGTTTTAATGAAAGAATTCGGTGCAGCAGCACGTGACGGTTCCATGAAAGTCGGCGATGAAGTCGAAGTTTATGTAGACCGTGTTGAAAATGCGATGGGTGAGGCGGTTCTGTCTCGCGAAAAAGCCCGACGCGAAGAAAGCTGGATCCGTCTTGAGACGCAATTCGAAGATGGTGAAAAAGTTGAAGGTGTTATTTACAACCAGGTTAAAGGCGGCTTCACAGTTGATCTTGACGGTGCAATGGCATTCCTTCCACGTTCACAAGTAGACATCCGTCCAATTCGTGACGTGACACCGCTTATGAACAACCCACAGCCATTCCAAATCCTCAAAATGGATCGTCGTCGTGGCAACATCGTTGTATCTCGTCGTTCAATCCTTGAAGAGAGCAGAGCGGAACAGCGTTCGGAAATTGTACAAAACCTTGATGAAGGTCAAACAGTTGAAGGCGTGGTTAAAAACGTTACTGATTATGGTGCGTTCGTTGACCTTGGCGGTATCGATGGCCTTCTACACGTGACGGACATGGCTTGGCGCCGTGTTAATCACCCAAGTGAGATCCTCAACATCGGCCAAACTGTTAAAGTACAGATTATCCGCGTGAACCAGGAAACACATCGTATTTCACTTGGCATGAAGCAACTTGAGAGCGACCCTTGGGAAGCAATCGAAGCTAAGTACCCGATTGAAGCTAAAATTACCGGTCGTGTGACCAACATCACTGACTACGGTGCATTTGTTGAAATCGAACCAGGTATTGAAGGTCTTATCCACGTTTCTGAAATGTCTTGGACAAAGAAGAATGTACACCCGGGTAAAATCGTTTCTACTTCTCAGGAAGTTGAAGTTATTGTTCTTGAGGTTGATCCTTCCAAGCGCCGTATTTCACTTGGTCTTAAACAGACACTTGATAATCCTTGGCATGCATTTGCTGATCAGTTCCCAGTGGGTGCTGAAGTTGAAGGCGAAGTTAAGAACAAAACCGAGTTCGGTCTGTTCATTGGCCTTGATGGCGATGTAGACGGCATGGTTCACTTGTCAGATCTTGATTGGAACAAATCTGGTGAAGAAGCGATCGAAGATTACAACAAAGGCGACATGGTAAAAGCTGTTGTTCTTGATGTTGATATCGAAAAAGAGCGCATCTCACTGGGTTTTAAGCAACTTGGTACTGATGTTGTTGGTGAAGCAGCTGATTCAGGTGCAATCCGCAAGGGTGCTATTGTAACGTGTGAAGTTCTTGATGTAAAAGACGGTGGTCTTGAAGTATCAATTGCTGATACAGAGCTTACAAGCTTCATCAAACGTTCTGATCTTTCCCGCGACCGTGATGAGCAACGCCCAGAGCGTTTCTCTGCTGGTCAAAAGGTTGATGCTCGCGTCATTCAATTCGACAAGAAAACTCGCCGCGTTGGTGTTTCCATCAAAGCGCTTGAGATTGCAGAAGAGAAAGAAGCAGTCGCTCAGTACGGCTCAACAGACTCTGGTGCATCTTTGGGTGATATTCTTGGCGCTGCCTTGAAAGATCAAAAAGAAGACTAAGTCTTTTTGAAATCAAAATTGGAAAGCCCGCGTCGTTTGATGCGGGCTTTTTTGTTTCAGGAATTGTGTACGGTTCGGCTGTCACTTGGAGCCTCGTTACGATCATGCATTCCATAATCGCGTAATACTGTGGCAACTCGCAAACGGTAGTCTTTAAAGACTTTCGTTCTACCTTTTGTCTGCGCATTTTGATGAGCAGACAGCTTCCGCCATTCAATTACGGCTTCTTCATTTTTGAAAAATGAAAGAGAGAGGATTTTGTCCGGTTGGGTGAGGCTTTGAAAACGTTCTACCGAGATAAAGCCGTCGATTTGCTCCAGTAATGGGCGCAGTTGTTTTGCAATTTCCAGATATTCCTGTTTGCGTCCTTGTTCTGGCTGGACTTCAAAAATGATAGCAATCATGGCTTCAACAAGGTTGAACCGCCGCTTGTTTGTCGGAGGGCGTTTTGTTCAAATGTTAAGCGACTAT
>JAALLB010000230.1 GCA_011087745.1 Hyphomicrobiales bacterium
TAAGATGATTGACCGTCGACTAAAAATCCCGTGGCGGGGTAGCTGGGCAGTTACGCAAATAAATTAAAATCAGTGGCAACACCGGCCTGTCCAATTTAACGAATTGGGTAAGATAAAATTAACTGGTTAAAACCGTGATTTGACAAACTGGAGCTCAAAATGTCTCCTAGCAGTAATCTGGTTTGCTGATTCTATTATGGGACTTTTTATGGGAAAATTATCCAATATACTTTGTGCAAGCTTGGCCCTGACGTTTTTGACCCCAGAGCTCAGCTATGGGCAAAAACCCGCAAGAAAATTGTTCGGCCACAAGCCTTTACCTGCAGCATTAAAGCCGGCAGCTCATGGATTTTATACCAAGGGTTGCCTAGCAGGCGCTGTTGCAATTCCTGTTGACGGACCAAATTGGCAATCTATGAGGCTGTCGCGAAATCGTCGTTGGGGGCACCCAAAACTCATAAGTATGATTGAGCAATTGTCTTATAAAGCCAAAGAAGATGGCTGGAATGGTCTACTTGTTGGCGATATTTCTCAACCTAGAGGGGGGCCTATGCTAACCGGTCACCGCTCCCATCAAATGGGTCTGGATGCAGATTTGTGGCTTACTCAAATGCCAAACAAGCGCATGACCTATCAAGAGCGTGAGAACACCAGTGCCATATCAGTTCTTAAAAAAGGCAGCATTTATGTTGACCAGTCCCGTTGGACACGGGCGCACACGATGTTGCTTTATCATGCAGCAAGTTTTCCTGAAATTGAACGAGTGTTGGTCAATCCTGGCATAAAGAAACAACTTTGTGACAATGTAAAAGGCAATCGCAAGTGGTTGCATAAAATCCGCCCAACCTGGGGGCATCATTACCATTTTCATTTGCGCATGGCTTGCCCGTCCGGGTCTCCAAATTGCAAAAAACAAAATGCCACGCCAAGAAAAACCGGTTGTAATGACGGATCACTTGACTGGTGGTTTAATGTGAAACTTGCACCGAAGAAAAAACCGGCAAAGCCGAAGAAAAAGAAGCCAAGGCGTGAACTGACGGTTTCCGATTTGCCGCGCGCCTGTACTTTTGTACTCTCAGCAAATGCACCCAGTCTGGAAGCTGCAACGCATAAATCAATTGCTGCGGCTTTTGTCGCTCCGGAAATTAAATTACCAAAATTTTCTGCAGCAAGGGTTTTGCAGGGCAAGGCAATTGAAGCCTCGGGCACGCCAGTTTCAAGCTTGAATGCTGCCGCGAACTATATACTAAATGGAAATGTTCCCGTACCAACACCGCGCCCTGGCGTTAGGTAAGCAATTATGCAGATATGCCGGTGCCAATAGGGCAAGACACACCAACCCCGCCAACGCCGCAATAACCATGCGGATTTTTGGCAAGGTATTGTTGATGGTATTCTTCAGCGAAGAAAAATTCCTTTGCGTCTTCAATTTCAGTTGTGATGGTATTTGTCACACCTGATTTTTGAAGCGCTTCCTGATAGACATCCTTTGAAGAAATAGCAGCCATGCGCTGGTCATTATTATAGGTGTAAATGCCGGAACGATATTGTGTGCCGATATCATTACCCTGTTTGTTGCCTTGTGTAGGATTGTGGTTTTCCCAAAAAACCTTAAGCAGTGCTTCATAAGAAATCACACTTGGATCATAAACCACAAACACAACTTCATTGTGCCCGGTCATGCCTAAACATACTTCTTTGTAAGTAGCATTTGGCGTAAAACCAGCTGCATAACCAACTGCAGTGATGTGAACACCCTCAAGTGACCAGAACATCCGTTCCACGCCCCAAAAACATCCCATGCCAAACATTGCAGTTTCCATGCCTTCAGGATACGGGCCGTGCAAAGCTGCACCAGAAATGAAATGATGTGTTCCACTATCAACAGCTTCATTGCGGCCAGGCAGCGCAGTGGATGCACTTGGTTTATTCAGTTTTCGATCAAACATTTGAGCAAGAAACATATCGATTTCCTTCTTTTGGGTTAACTACCAAACCGCTGGCGCCAACGGCGTTCTTTTCTGCGACCAAGCCAAAGAAAAATGATGGCTAAAACACCAAATACGAGCCAACTTGGTGCAAGTAGAATATTTTGTATGACACTTTCCCAAAGCCATGGAGCGCCAAGCTTTCTTTGGACTCCAACCTGAAAACCATTCAGACTTGGCAGATGAAAGTGGAACCATTCTTCACCAAGTGCAGTAATCGTCAATGCGGAATTGGCAATTGAGCGAGTAAGATCAAGAACTGCTGTAATGATAGTCATTGCAAGCGCAATCAATCCGAAAAGTTTGGCAATTATTCTAAGCATGGCATCTTTGTAGTTTAGTCTGGCCTTAATAAATAGGCTCTGATGATGTATTTTACAATATATGGCTAATTATGCTGCTGAAACCAATAACTTTGCTTGAACACCAGTCACAAATTTGTATAGTGCGGCAAGTTTAGGACAGGTGGCCGAGTGGTCGAAGGCGCACGCTTGGAAAGTGTGTAGGCGGGTGACCGTCTCCAGGGTTCGAATCCCTGTCTGTCCGCCAGTTACCCTTTTCCTTCAATTTTACTCATTCTCTTTTGTTGCTCTAAATAGCTTGCTTATTAGGCTCTTGCGCTGAATTACATTCTTCTCGCTTTTGTTCGGTTTTACCTGTATGTTTTTATTGTGTGGTATGAAACGTGGTATTTTGAAGAATGGCGCATCTCAGTGGCAAACTGACAAAGAAGCAAGTACAGAGCCTGGGTGCTGGCCGTCATGGTGATGGCGGGGGTTTAAATCTTGTTGTTGATCCATCAAGTGCAAGGCGCTGGATTGTTAGGGTTACAATTAAAGGTCAGAAGAACAAGAAAGGTGCACCCCTACGCACCGATTTTAGTTTAGGTGGCGCTGATGTTGTTACACTCGATGAAGCTCGTGAACGAGCCTTAGAATACCGACGTATGGCCAAACAGGGTTTGAACCCTCGGTTTAATGCTACACGTGAAATTCCAACCTTTGAAGAAGTAGCCAAGCAAGTTTATATTGAACGCTTGCCAACATGGAAGAATCCAAAGCATGGACAGCAGTGGCTAAACACGTTGAAGGAATACGTGTTTCCTAAAATTGGTAGAATGCCGATTGATAGTATTGGTCAACCTGAAGTCTTGATATGCTTATCGCCTATCTGGACAGAAAAGCATGAAACCGCAAGACGAGTATCCCAGCGTATTAAAGCTGTATTGGATGTTGCAAAGTCCAAAGGCTTCAGAACAGGTGAGAACCCAGTAACAGAAATCAAGGATGCTAAAGTTCTTCCAAAGGTATCGATAAAGCCCAAACATCACAAAGCAATGGCTTGGCAGAAGCTACCTTCTTTTTATGCTGATCTCAAATCACGCAATGCAATGGCAGCAAAAGCATTGCTGTTCACTTGTCTTACAGGTTCACGCACAAGCGAAGTATTGGGAATGCAATGGAAGGAGATTGATTTTAATGCTCGTCTATGGACTTGTCCTGCCGAACGCATGAAGACAAGTGAAGAACACCAAGTCCTCGCCCCTTCAGTTCCTACTCGATTCACACATCTTTCGCCATCGTGTATCCGAGTTGGATTGCCCTGA
>JAALLB010000231.1 GCA_011087745.1 Hyphomicrobiales bacterium
ATCCGTTGTGAATCAATAACTTAATAAAATCCTTATCCCGAATTCGCGTTAGTTACCTAGTTTTTAGTCAGTATTTTTGGGTTTGAAAGCTTAGAATTTGACACCCAAGCCAATGTTTACGCTGTCTTCTCTCAAATCGATCTGGTTGGTTCCACCACCACCATTGGAGAAAGTTTCATCACCATAATCAGAAAATCCATATTCGACCCGTGCTGTAACACCTTCCAATATCTGCTTTTCGAAACCAGCACCTAGATTATAACCAGTGAGCGTTTGATTGTCGGTTCCCGCTAATGTATTTGCTTCGACACCAGTGACAGCAAGGCCGGCAAAGCTGTAGATCAGTGAATTTTCAAATGCATATCCCAGGCGGGCTCGCAATGATGCATCCCATTCCTGTTCAACAATTGTGCCGCCAACGCTGGCTTCACCATTTGCAATACCACCGTTAAATTCAAGGCCGGTAACAAATTGATTGCCAAATTCATAGTTGTATCCAGTATAGCCACCAAACTTAAGATCTTCGCCGTCAGCTTCACCTACACCACTAACATTGGCGTCAAACCAGCTGTATCCACCATATACGCCTGCATAAAATCCACCCCACTGGCTAGTGTCAATTATTGGATCAGGTGCGACTGGAACTTGGGGTTCTTGCAATACCGCATCTGCAGAGAAGGCAGGAATTGAAACAACCGATGCAATCAAGCTTGCGACAAGAACGTGAAGAGGTTTACTTTTAGTCATAACTTTCTCCTAAGTTTGCAGGTGAATAATAAGATGCAATTCAAATGCGGCGGGTTATGACTCGAAGAAAGGTAATTTCGTGACTCTTTAAGGGCAGAATTTGAAATTACCCTCTTAAAATCAATGGCTATCCATCCTATATATCGGCAAACAAATTGTTCCGTCCTTCCAATTCTCTGGCTCAACTCATTTTATGCTCACTTATTTCCTCCTCATTGTTGGCCTTGTCATTCTTATAATCGGAGGCGATATTTTGGTGCGTGGTGCAGTTTCTATTGCTGAGCAATTTTCAATATCGCCACTAATTATTGGATTGACTATCGTATCCTTGGGAACATCGGCTCCTGAACTATTCATTTCGGTTCAAGCAGCACTTGCCGGATCAGGTGGATTGGCAATTGGTAATGTTGTTGGTTCCAACATCGCCAATGTTTTGCTGGTCCTTGGATTACCTGCACTAATTGCATCTCAATGCGTCAAAGAAGATGGCATTGGACGGAATATTTTAGTGATGCTCGGCATAACTGTAGTTTTCATGAGTATGATGGCAACGGGTTCCATGGGATTTTTCTTTGGCGTTGTTTTGGTTGCGCTTTTATTGCTGTTTTTGTGGGATCAATACAAAAGTTCGCTTAAGTCTAAAGAGATACCTGACTATCACGATGAAGTTGGCGAAGGCCCCTCCTCTCTAAAAATTGCAGCATTGTTCTTATTGATCGGTATAATCATGCTTCCTTTTGGGGCGCAAATTACGGTTGATAATGCACATATTATTGCCCTCAACTGGGGATTATCAGATGAAATTATTGGCCTGACTGTAATAGCAATTGGCACATCGCTGCCTGAACTCGCCGCATCATTGATGGCTGTTATTAGAGGCAACTCAAACTTGGCCATCGGTAACGTGGTTGGCTCCAATATATTTAATATTGCAGCGATCATGGGTATTACACTTATCATCACACCAGTAGCTGTTGGTGAACATATCATTCATTTGGACATGTGGATCATGTTTGGCGTATCTTTATTACTTGGGGCTATTGCCTATTTCAATGATGCAATCACTCGCTGGATGGGGCTAGTTATGCTAGGCTTGTACACCAGTTATATAGCGTTGGCATTTATGAACTAAAGACCTGACAATTGTTCGGAACGGACCGGGAAATTCTAGTATGAAGACAGCATTGGTAACAGGTGGCGCGAAACGAATAGGCGCTGCAATTGTCAAAGACCTTGCTGAAAACGGTTTTAACGTTGCCATTCATTCCGTGTCCTCAAATGAAGCTGCGGAAGGCCTTTGTGCTGTTGCTTTGGGTCACGGCGTAAAAGCCTGTGCCGTTTCTGGCGATCTTACGGATGTAAATTCAACCAGGCGAATTTTTGCAAGTGCTGCGAAGGCGCTGGGACCTATTGATCTGCTTGTTAACAATGCATCGATATTTCTGGATGACAGCGCAGATGAATTTGATGGCCAAACTTGGGACAATCATTTTGCGATACACGTTAAAGCACCAGCAATTTTATCCGCTGAAATGGTGAAGCAATCTTTGGAAAGCGGATTAATCGTCAATATGATTGACCAACGTGTAAAACGTTTAAATCCAAAATTCTTCTCATACACTTTATCAAAATCCACGCTTTGGACAGCAACCCAGACCATGGCGCAAAGCTTTGCACCTACTGTGCGAGTAAATGCGATAGGGCCTGGCCCCACCCTTCAAAATGAACGGCAAGACAAAGCAGATTTTGACAAGCAATTGCAAAGTATTTTGCTAAACCGAGGTCCTGCGCTGGAAGAATTTGGGCGCACTATTCGGTACCTTTATGATACCCCATCAATAACCGGGCAAATCATTGCGCTTGATGGCGGACAGCATCTAAGCTGGGAAACACCTGATGTTTTGGGGATTAAAGAGTAACCCCTCGAAATTTGCGTTCGAATCCACCATATTCAATTCATGAGCGATCAACCCGTTAAAAAGATCAAACTGGCTTCCATGACTGGAGATGCTGCTGACATCACCTGGGAAGAATCCATTGGTAATATGAGCGGCAAGCCAGGCGTTGAAATTATTGGCGAATTCGTCAAGCACCTTCCCAATGCTCCTGGGTGCTATCGCATGTTCGATGCGGACGGTGAGGTACTTTATGTTGGCAAGGCAAAGTCGCTGAAGAAGCGCGTAGCCTCTTATGCGAAAATGGGTGGACATACAAACCGTATTGCGCGGATGATCCGTGAAACCGTCAACATGGAGTTTGTTACTACCCATACAGAAATGGAAGCGCTTCTGCTTGAAGCGAATCTAATCAAGCGCTTACGGCCGAAGTTTAATGTGCTGCTGCGTGATGACAAAAGCTTTCCATATATTGTTATCAGTGATGAACACGGATCACCTGGTCTTTTCAAGCATCGCGGTGCTCGCAACAAAAAACGCACATACTATGGCCCATTTGCATCAGCTGGAGCGGTCAACAGAACGATAAATGCCATGCAGCGTGCATTTTTGATCCGCACCTGTGCCGACAGTGTTTTTGATGGTCGCACGCGCCCGTGTCTCCTTCATCAGATAAAGCGTTGTGCCGGCCCTTGCACAGGCGAAGTGAGCGAAGACGAATATTCCAAGTTGGTAGGTGAAGCTAAAGATTTTCTTTCGGGTAAAAGTTCCGACATGCAGGTAACGCTTGCCAGGCAAATGGAAGCAGCCTCTGCGGACTTGGATTTTGAACGTGCTGCAATATACCGAGATCGGCTTTCTGCACTTAGCCACGTACAATCCCATCAGGGAATTAATCCGCAATCTGTTTCAGAAGCCG
>JAALLB010000232.1 GCA_011087745.1 Hyphomicrobiales bacterium
TTCATAGCCCACCCTTATCAGAGATAAATCCTGATTTCAACTTGGCATTACCGGTCTGGTAGATCAATTCCGTGAGATTTATCCAAGCACATTCAATTATATAGGAAATCGAGAAATTCATTTTGCAGTGGATGATAATCTTCAGGAAGATGAACTCTCACATTGTATTGCAATGGCTTTGACCTACCACTCAAATAAGAAAAAGAAATCATGAAAACAGCTCTATATACGCGCAATGGTTCAGCTGATGCAGTACTTGAACTTGTTGATAAACCGCAACCAACGCCCCAAATGGGTGAGGTTCTGGTGAAACTTGCAACTTCGGGTGTCAATCCATCCGATGTCAAATCACGGACAGGGCGTCCTTTGGCCGGTGACTTCGTCGTGCCACACAGTGATGGTGCAGGGGTTGTTGAGGCAGTTGGAGAAGGCGTGGATAGCTCCCGTATTGGTGAGCGCGTGTGGATTTGGAATGGCCAGTGGCAACGCCACTATGGAACTGCGGCTGAATACATTGCATTGCCTGATTTTCAGGCAACAAAGCTAGGCGAAGAAATTACATTTGAAACAGCAGCATGTTTCGGTATTCCAGGTCTAACAGCAGCGCATGGTGTTAACCTGCTTGAGCAAACAACAAGTGACACGGTCTTGATAACGGGTGCTGCATCTTCGGTTGGGCATTATCTTACTCAAATGGCAACGCTGATGGGCAGAAAAGTAATCGGCACCGCATCTGCCGCCAAACACTCAATCGTCATGGAAGCGGGAGCTATCGCCTGCATAGACTATCAAACGCAGGATGTTGGGGAAGAAGTTCTAAAAATAACCAGTGGTGAAGGTATTGGTGCTGTCATCGATATGGATTTTGCATCCACCTCGCGATTGGTTTCATCCCCGGCACTACAGCCTTCTGCGAGCATCTTTTGTTACGGGTCAAATGATATGGGGGAAATTCCTGTTGCTTTTCGTGACTTGCTGTTCAAACAATTGCATCTGCAATTTTTCCTCGTTTATGAACTGGATAGCGTACAGCGTGTCGCCGCCATTGATCGACTAAACTGGTTTATGCGCTCAGGACATGCCAATACCCGTATCGCCCATGTATTGCTGCTAAATGAAATAGTTCAAGCACATGAACTGGTTGAAAGCGGTAAGGCGAATGGAAATGTGGTTATAAGCCTTTGAAGCTTGCCAATCTTCAAACAATCGGGCATCCAGTAAAACATGAAAAATATTACCGTAAGAAATCTTGATCACGTCGTTCTGCCAGTTCCAAATTTGGATATTACACGCGAACGCTTCACCCAACTCGGCTTTACAGTTGCTCCGGATGCGCGTCATTCGTTTGGTTCAGAAAATGCCTGCATCTTTTTTGAAAATGGCACTTTCATAGAACTGCTGGCCATCGGTCATCGTGAAACAGTTGAAGCCAATATGACGAAGGGAAACAACTTCCTGCGCAGAGATGCAGCCTATCGTTTCAGGCACGGCGATGATGGCTTTTCGTGCGTTGTCTTTGGAGAACCAGACCCCAAAAAGGTACGTAAGCAATTTAAAAAAGCTGGATATGAAACCGGTAAAATTGTCGTCGTTAAACGTCCAGGCGTAAAAGTACATATCGCATTCATCATTGATCCGCGTGCTCCTGATTGTTCGTTCTTCATGTGTGAACGCCCCGATGGTCCGCCAAAATTTGCAGATGAAATGACAAAACATGAAAATGGTGCATTGCGTATTTCCCGCGTAACCATGCATGAACATTTACCGGAAGACTTCCAATATTATATTCAAACCGCTTCTGAACAGCGAGAAGTGCGTTCTCATTCATTTGGCATGGACATGACTTTGCCAAATGCAACGCTTACAACGTTAAACGATGATGGTATGCGAGCAAATTACGGCGTGAAAAACCTGCCAGAGGAACGCGGTCTTCGGGCAATGGCATTCGATGTAGAAGTGCAGAGCCTTGAAAATACCAAGAAAACCTTGGTGAAAAACAAGGTAGACAGCAAAATGATTGGCAAAAGATTGGTCGTTAAGCCATCAACCGGCCAAGGCGCTGTCCTGGCTTTTGTGGAGGCATAAAAAGATGCAATCAATAGCGCTAAAAGAGTTTGAAATTGGCAATGACAAACCAATGGTGTTGTTCGGCGGCATTAATGTCATTGAATCTCGTGATCTGGCTATGAAATCAGCCGAACACTACAAGGAAATTACGCAAAAGCTCGGCGTTCCATATGTATTTAAAGCCTCATTTGATAAGGCAAACCGATCTTCAATTCATTCTTTTCGCGGCCCTGGTCTCGATGAGGGTCTGAAAATCTTGCAAGAAGTGAAGTCCACATTCGACGTTCCACTCATTTCAGATGTTCATACACCAGAGCAAGCGGCACCTGCTGCAGAGGTAATTGACATAATTCAGTTGCCAGCATTTCTTGCCCGTCAGACTGACCTTGTAGCTGCAATGGCCAAGACTGGTTCAATTATCAATGTTAAGAAACCGCAGTTCCTAAGCCCCCATCAAATGCATAATATTGTCAGCAAATTCCATGAAAATGGGAATGAGCGCATTATTTTATGCGAACGTGGCACCAATTTCGGCTATGATAATTTGGTGGTTGATATGCTTGGTTTCAGCGTGATGAAACAAATGTCAAACAATGCGCCAATCATATTTGACGTTACCCATGCACTGCAAATGAGAGATGCTGGATCTGCAGCTTCCGGTGGCAGGAGAGCTCAGGTCACAGAGCTTGCCCGTTCTGGTATGGCGATCGGTCTTGCTGGATTATTTTTGGAATCTCATCCAAATCCGGATGAAGCAAAATGTGATGGACCAAGCGCACTGCCACTAAATTTGCTTGAAGCTTTTCTGTCTCAGGTTAAAATTATCGATGATGCTGTTAAACAAATGTCACCAATTGAGGATGTTACCCAATGAAAACCTTATCATGCGACCTGTGCGACGCTGAATTTTCAGCAGAAACCTTTCAAGAGTGGATGCAATTGATGATGCCGCATTACATGTCTGTACATGCAGATGTAATGGAAGCAAATAAAAAACAAGACAAAAGAAGATGGCGCAAAATGGATGGCAGAAAATCAAATAAGGTTTGATGCTGCTTAGAAATTAAACCATGCCCCTAAAAGCAAATCAAATAGCACTCATAGTCGTTTCCGCTGTTGCTATTTTCCTGTTTTGGCAAAAATATCAGGATGTTTATAAAGATACTGGCCGCCTGCAGGTTAAGCAGCAGGGAAGTTCAGTAGTTCTTTCTTGGGCATCTACCGTTGAATTACCCATGACCCGTCGTTTTGAAGAAGCCTATGCAAACTGGGCAGATAAGACAGACAAATTCATTATTAATTTGAACTCAGGTGGTGGCTCACTGCGTGAGGGTCGGCAGGTTATAGAATTCATCAAAAAAATGAAGAAAACCCACTTGGTAGAAACGACAGTAGGTGAACAGGCAAACTGCCTCTCGATGTGTGTTCCGATTTATTTATACTCCGAGTCCTTGAAAATCTGATTATTTGGGGTTGACGTTTCAGG
>JAALLB010000233.1 GCA_011087745.1 Hyphomicrobiales bacterium
TTCGTATCATATCACACCAAAACATTCGGGTTTTGGAGTAGGATGGGTATAGTAACTGACTTTCACCAATAAGATCATCAAGTTTAGTAAAGCCCATCTGAGCCATAAGTTGGCGAACTTCTTCAGCAACAAAGAAGAAATAATTTATCACATGTTCAGGCGTTCCTTTAAATCGCTTGCGCAATACCGGGTCTTGCGTCGCAATGCCAACCGGACAGGTATTGAGGTGGCACTTGCGCATCATCAAACAACCAGCTGCAATTAGGGGCGCGGTAGAAAAACCAAACTCATCAGCACCAAGCAATGCACCAACGATGACATCGCGGCCTGTTTTCAATCCGCCATCTACTTGCAACTTAATTCGAGACCGCAGCTTGTTTAGTACAAGGGTCTGCTGTGTTTCAGCAAGGCCAAGCTCCCATGGACTTCCCGCATGTTTTAACGAGGTAAGTGGAGAAGCACCTGTGCCACCATCATAGCCAGAAATCGTGATATGATCGGCGCGAGCCTTTGCAACACCCGCAGCTACGGTTCCAACACCGATTTCAGCGACCAGTTTCACCGAGATATCTGCATGCTCATTTACATTTTTCAAATCATAAATCAGCTGTGCCAAATCCTCGATTGAATAAATGTCGTGATGCGGAGGCGGGGAAATAAGACCAACACTAGGAGTTGAATGCCGTGTCTTTGCAATTACTGCATCAACTTTGTGCCCTGGCAACTGGCCACCTTCACCTGGCTTTGCACCCTGGGCGACTTTGATCTGAATCACATCTGCATTTACCAGGTATTCAGTCGTTACCCCAAAACGCCCGGAAGCAACCTGTTTGATTGCAGAACGTTCAGGGTTTGGTTCACCATTATGCATTGGCAGGTATCGATCAGGTTCTTCACCACCCTCACCCGTATTTGATTTTCCGCCCATTTCATTCATTGCTACCGCAAGCGTTGCATGAGCTTCTCTTGAAATGGAACCAAAAGACATCGCCCCGGTTGAGAACCGTTTTACAATTTTGGAAGCTGGTTCAACCTGCGAAATATCAACCGGCTTACGCCCGGATTCTTCCGCGGATTTGATATTGAACAGACCTCTAATAGTTGCGTGCTGCTCTGAAACACGGTTCACATCATCTGAAAACTCTTTAAAGCTGGGGGCAGACTTTCCGCGCACAGCATGCTGCAGTTTGGCAATATTGTTCGGGTTCCAGGAGTGTTCCTCACCCCGCATGCGGTAGGCATATTCACCGCCAATATCCAAAGCATTTGAAAGCACATGATCATTGCCAAATGCACCTTGGTGACGTTTCAGGGTTTCAACAGCAATTTCTGCAAGGCCAACACCTTCAATCATCGATGAAGTCCCGAAGAAATATTTTTCAATCAGCTCTGAAGAAAGACCCACTGCATCAAAAATCTGCGCACCGCAATATGACTGGTATGTTGAAATACCCATCTTCGACATCACTTTAAGAATGCCCTTGTCGATTGCCTTGATGTAACGTTTTACGACTTCATTGGCATCAACTTCTTCAGGCAACTCTCCATTCGCATGCATATCGCTTAATGTTTCAAATGCAAGATAGGGATTGATTGCCTCGGCGCCATAACCAGCAAGAACACAGAAGTGATGAATTTCACGTGGCTCACCGGATTCAAGTACAAGACCTACAGACGTACGAAGTCCTTTGCGAATAAGGTGATTATGAACTGCAGCAGTTGCTAACAAAACAGGAATTGCAAGACGCTGAGCACTAAGTTGGCGATCCGAAAGGATGATAATATTGTAACCGTTACCCACCGCCTTTTCTGCGCGATCACAAAGAGCTTCCAGAGCAGCTTCCATGGATTCTGCACCGCGCTCCACATTATAAGTAATGTCTAGTGTTTGCGTCATGAACTGATTATCGCCGATATCACCAATCTCGCGAATTTTCTCAAGATCATGGTTGGTCAAGATTGGTTGTCGAACTTCCAGCCGTTTTTGATCAGACAGACCCTTTAGGTCAAACAAGTTTGGTCGTGGACCAATCAGTGAAACCAGGCTCATTACAGATTCTTCCCGGATAGGATCAATCGGTGGATTGGTCACCTGTGCGAACAGCTGTTTGAAGTAGGTATAAAGCAGTTTTGGCTTATCAGACAAAGCAGAAATAGGCGTATCAGTCCCCATGGAACCAATTGATTCTTGTCCGGTTGTTGCCATTGGGACCATAAGAAGTTTTACATCTTCTTGTGTATAGCCAAATGCTTGCTGGCGATCCAAAAGTGGAATTCGGCTTTCACGGATAGAACGCGCGGGTACTGGCAAATCTTCAAGCACAATTTGGCTTTTTTCCAGCCATTTTCGATAAGGGTTTTGAACAGCAAGTTCATGCTTGATTTCTTCATCAGAAACGATTTTTCCTTTTTCAAGGTCAATCAGAAGCATGCGCCCTGGCTGCAAGCGCCATTTTGTTACAATGTCTTTTTCTTCAATCGGCAAGACACCTGATTCAGATGACATGATGATGCGATCATCTTTGATCACAATATAACGGGCTGGTCGCAAGCCGTTGCGATCAAGCGTTGCGCCAATTTGGCGCCCGTCAGTAAAGGCAACTGCAGCAGGGCCATCCCGTGGTTCCATGAGTGCAGCATGATATTCATAAAACGCCCGACGTTCTTCATCCATTAAAGGATTACCAGCCCAGGCTTCCGGAATTAGCATCATCACTGCATGAGAAAGTGAATAACCACCCTGCGTCAAAAACTCTAATGCATTGTCAAAACAAGCTGTATCAGACTGACCTTCATAAGAGATTGGCCATAGCTTTGTTATATCTTCACCAAACAGCGGTGTTGAGACAGAAGCCTGACGCGCCGCCATCCAGTTAACATTGCCGCGAAGCGTATTAATTTCACCGTTATGCGCAACCATTCTATAAGGATGAGCAAGCTTCCAAGATGGAAACGTATTGGTTGAAAACCGCTGGTGAACAAGAGCAAGTGCTGACTTAAAACTTGGGTCGCTTAAGTCCGTGTAATAAGGACCAAGCTGATCCGCCAGGAACATTACCTTATAGACAACTGTTCGTGCAGAAAACGACACAATATAAAAGCCACTTTCCCGCGCATTTGTGTTTGCAAAAATCTTGTTGGAGATGACTTTACGGGTTCTGTAAAGATCCAGCTCAAAAGCGTCTTGATCAACTTTTGCTGAATCGGAAGTAACAAAGAACTGTTTGTGAATTGGTTCAGTAGCCATAATCGCCGGGTCTTGTGAAAGCGCAGAATTATCAACTTCCAGTTCACGAATTCCTAAAAGCTTGATTCCTTCCGATTCAAGACCGGCAACAAGAATTTCTTGAGTTTGTTCAAGTGTCTCGGTGTTTGATGGCATGAACACTTGGGCCACACCATACTGTCCTTCTTCAGGCAACTCAAAATCACACACTTTTTTCACAGTACTAGACTCTTGATCTGAATGCGTTGGTGAGTTTAGGTTTTGAACG
>JAALLB010000234.1 GCA_011087745.1 Hyphomicrobiales bacterium
AATCACATTTATGAAAAAATTCAACGCCTTATCCAATAGCGTCTAGTACTGTGCCTGGGAAGTTACTTAAACCAACCCGCATCTCTCGCGAATGACTTCATCCCTTAAGCTGACGTCATCGCCGTCAAACTCTTTTGCGTCTTGTGTTGCCAGCCAGCAAATTGCTTGGGCGGGCCATTCAGCTGGAATGTGCACTGAGGGATCCAGCTCTGAGACTGGATTGATGCCTGACGCCTTGATGTTGACTTGCATGTCTGTAGCAACCGTTCCTGGCGAGAGGCCAACGACGTGAATGCCTTTTTGAGCGTATTCCTTGTGGGCAGCCTTTGTCAGCATTAGGGCGGCGGCTTTTGATGAGCAGTAGTGGCTCCAGCCCTCAAGTGCTGATGTTGCGGCGCCAGAGGAGATATTTATTACAACGCCTTCACCTCGTGCCACCATTGCGGGGAGAGTTGCATGAAGCATGTTGAAAACGCCTTTGACGTTTACATCGATTACCTTTCCCCAGTCATCTGGCGAGATGTCCGTAATGTGACCAATGGGATCTATCAGGCCTGCATTGTTTACGAGAATGTCAATCTTGCCGAATTTCATGATGGTTTGGGCAATCGCGCTGTTTACCTGATTATAATCTGCCACATCACAAGCAACCGTAATGGCCTCGCCTCCATTTGCGTTTATTTCTTCAGCCAAGGCTGCGATAGCACTTTGTGAACGAGCGGCAAGTACGACCTTGACGCCAAGTTCGCTCATGCGCCTTGCAGTGGCGGCACCTATGCCTTTGCTGGCACCTGTAATGATTGCTGTTTTGCCGTGAAGTTCTTGCATAAATTCTCTCGCGGTTTGGTTATGACACTAACTTACGTCGAGAGGTTTTTAATTCAAGTGGTGGTATCAGTTATAGAGATGTTTTCTTCTAAATCTTTCAGGTTTTCTGATTTTTCTTGAGCCTCTTCAACTGAATCATTTTCATCATCCAAGTCACTGAATTCAGACACATTTTCTGGAAGGGTAGTCTCGTTGTCAATCATCATGTCCAATGTTTCATTGGCCTTTTTCAAACCGTTGGAAATCTGCGAACTTGGACGCATAAAGGCGCCTTCATATAAAGGTCTAACAGCTGAGTGAATTCCAAAAGAATTTGCCTGGGCACTGATGACGCCTTTTTCCAGGAGTTGGGATTTTAGGGCGGAGGCTGTTGCTGCATCCACCTTTAACAATCGCTCCAACATGCCTGGACTACATTTTTTGTGAGCGCGGACAATCATTTCTGCCCATTTGTAGGTATGCGCAGATGCAGAAACTGCTGCAGCACTTGTAGCAGGGGCAGCAGAAACAAGGGATGACATTGGCAGCATTGGCATTGCACCAATTGCAGCGATGGATTTTAGTAGGTTACGGCTCTTCATAATGCTCAATGTAAGCATTACCAGATATGTTTAAAAGGGCAGTTGACAGTTGTTTACTAAAAGATCAGTATTACTGACCTATTGGAGGTTTATTCTGCCGTTAGATGTTTTTCTTGCATTGCTTTTGTTTTCATTTGTTTCGTCCGTAACATCAGGGCCGAACAATATTATGCTTTTGACCTCTGGTGTGAATTTTGGGTTCAAGAAGACGATACCCCACATGTTCGGTATTGCTTTTGGTTTTGGCCTATTGTTGCTGGCCATCGGGTTTGGCCTTCGTGAGGTGTTCTTGCAGTTTCAGGTTATGGAAACGGTTCTTAAAGTTGTTGGCGGTCTTTATTTGCTTTATTTGGCTTGGAAAATTGCCACTTCTGGCTCTGTTGAGGCCGGGGAGGCTGCTGGTAAACCAATGACTTTTCTTGCTGCATCGCTTTTTCAGTGGGTTAATCCAAAAGCTTGGGTCATGGCTGTTTATGCAATGACAGCTTATACGGGCTTGCCTGATTTTACGACCAGCGTGTTCATTGTGACGTTTGCATTTGTGCTAGTGAACTTTCCAAGCGTGTCGGTTTGGTGTGCTTTTGGCGTTGCAATGCGCGATTGGCTTTCTGATCCAAAGCGCTTGAGGATTTTTAATATTACAATGGCTTTGCTTTTGGTCGCCAGTTTATGGCCGATGCTCAAGTAAAACTGCTTTTTTGAAGGCCAGAATCATGCCATTGGTTCTACATGGAATTTTCACCTCAACAAGATGATGCGCTGCTTGCTGCTAGTCGCTGGTTAAAGGCGGGAGACCGCCAAGTTTTCAGGCTTTTTGGCTATGCAGGTACAGGCAAGACCACGCTTGCACGCCATCTGGCAGAGGGTGTGGACGGGGATGTGTTATTTGCTGCCTTCACAGGGAAAGCTGCTCAGGTTTTGCGTTCACGCGGTGCCTCGAAAGCCTCGACAATCCATTCCTTGATTTATCGTCCCAAGGGTGAAGAGACTGTTGAAGATGAGGAAACTGGCAAAAAAGAAGTTTTGCCTATGTTTTCGCTAAACCGCCAAAGCCCGCTTTCCAAAGCTGCGCTGATTATCATCGATGAATGCTCAATGGTTGATGAGGATTTGGGTCGTGATCTGCTTTCTTTTGGTACGTCGGTTCTTGTGCTGGGAGATCCTGGTCAGTTGCCACCTGTAAGTGGTGGAGGGTTCTTTACGGAACACGAGCCGGACATTTTGCTTGAAGAGATCCACCGGCAGGCCAGAGATAATCCGATCATTGAACTTGCAAGGCAAGTACGTGAGGGCAATCAGGTGATGATTGGTGATTATGGAGACGCAGCCAAGGTTATATCAAAATCCAATGTGGATACGGATGAAGTTTTGGCTGCGGATCAAGTTCTGGTCGGCATCAACAAGACTCGCAGGTTGTATAACCAACGCCTAAGAGACCTCAAGGATTTTGAAGGGCCGCTACCTGCGGCTGGCGATAAGTTAGTTTGTTTGCGTAATGATCCGAAGAAGGGGCTGCTTAACGGCTCTTTATGGCAAGTAACAAGTGCTGCCCGGACAGTGAAACCGGCAATGAATATTCTGATCCGAACAGAAAATGAAGGCGTTGATCGTCATTCAGCCAAGGTCAAGCTTCTAAAGTCTGCCTTCGAGGAACCGGAACGGGAAATTCCGTGGCAAATTAAAAGACGCCATGACGATTTTGATTATGGTTATGCACTGACCGTTCATAAAGCTCAGGGTTCGCAGTGGGAAAATGTCTATCTATTCGATGAAAGTTATGCGTTTAGAGAGCACCGTGATCGTTGGCTATACACAGCAATTACCCGTGCAGCAGAACAGCTTACGATCGTTAAGTAAGATGATTTATGGTTAACCTTTTCTTACCCTTCTACCTTTAACCTTCACAACAAGAAATTCCTGTAGGCGGGAAGATGTGGTTGTTGGGGTATTTATGAATCAGAATAGTTTGTTTGGTGTACGTGTCCGGTATTTATTGAGCCTTTTGTTAATTGGCAGTTTGAACCGCCCCTTGTTTGTCGGAGGGCGTTTTGTTCAAATGTTAAGCGACTAT
>JAALLB010000235.1 GCA_011087745.1 Hyphomicrobiales bacterium
GCCTGAAACGTCAACCCCAAATAATCAGATTTTCAAGGACTCGGAGTATACCTCAGAAGATATCTCCAATGTCATGGATACGTTCTTTTCTGGCACAACCTATTCGACCTATCGAGAAGGTACAGATGCCATTCCAATTGTTGTTCGCGCTGACAAGAATTTTAGAGACAGTTTGGAAGACCTTGCCAATTTATCGATTGCTGCGAACGGCCAGTTGATTGCTTTGGACCAGGTTGCAACGTTTGAACCCAAGCTTGAATATTCTCAGATGCGACGTGAAAATCAGGTTCGCCAAATTAAGGTTTCCGGAAAGAGTGAGCTGTTTGCAGCGAATGAAGTTGTAGCAAAGATTACGCCTGTCATCGAAGCCCTAGATCTGGAACCTAGTTACGAACTTAAAGTTGGTGGTGAAACAGAAGATTCAGCCAAAGTAAACAATCTGCTTTTGGCAGGTGTGCCGTTGGGTCTTACCATCATGTTGTTGGCTCTTGTGTTTCAGTTCAATTCTGCAAGACGGGTATTGCTAACTTTCATGACCATCCCGCTTATTGTTATTGGCGCTCCAATTGCCTTACTGTTAACAGGTCAACCACTTTCCTTTTTCGCCATCCTTGGCATGATTTCACTTGCGGGTATTATCATCAATAATGCAATTGTTCTGATTGACCAGATTGATATTGAGCGGCAAACTCAAGAGCTTAGAGAAGCCATAGTGGAAGCTGCAAAGAAACGTGTAACGCCAATCATGCTGACTTCTCTCACAACAGTGCTTGGCTTGATGCCAATGGCTATTGCAGGCGGCGCCTTGTTTGAGCCGATGGCAGCGCTAATGATCGGCGGCCTTGCCCTATCATCATTGCTTACCTTGTTCTTTGTTCCTGGTGGATATTTCCTACTCTTTGGCGGCTATTCATTTAAACGCAAGAAAGCAGATCCTGAACCAGTAACAGAAGAATAATCAAGCTAGCATGTTAGCGCCATTTGCATCATAGATTGGGGCACCCAGAACTTCAGCTGAATACATGTTGCCCAAAATTTCAACTTCGAGTTTGGTTCCAGGTTCTGAATTTGCTTTATCTACATACCCCATCGCCATGGATTTACCCACCTGATGCGCAAAACCGCCAGAGCTTACATACCCAACAGGTTCCCCGTCTTTTAAAATTGCTTCATCGTTTGAAACATCAATGCCCTCGACATCTATGGTCATTGTGACAAGCTTTTGTTTTATACCATTGGTTTTGAATTGCTGCGTTGCTTCCTTGCCAACAAAATCTTTTTTCCAGTTGATGAAAACATCCATGCCCGATTCAACTGCATCAAAATCAGGACGGAAGTCCAGAGTCCAAACACCACAGCCTTTTTCAAGACGCATGGACATTAACGCGCGAGCACCGTACCAGCGGTAGCCAAGATCACTGCCTGCTTCTTCTATCGCTTCAGCCAAACGCAAGAGGTATTGCGGCTTACAATAAATCTCGTAACCCAATTCTCCTGAAAAACTAATGCGGTTCAAAATCACAGGAACACCGCCTACGTAGGTCTGACACAAGTCACGGAACTTGAATGCTTCGCCGGAGACATCATCGCGGGTAATGCGAGACAGGAGTTCACGAGAATTTGGTCCTGAAAGAGCAATTCCATGCCAATCAGCAGAAACATTTTGATAGTCCACATCAGCCGGCAAGTCTTTTTCAAACCAGCGTCGATGGGCTTCCTGCATTGCACCAGAGCCAAACAGCATGAAATGATCATCAGCAAGGCAGGCAACTGTTAAGTCGCCATATAATTTGCCCTTTGGGGTCAGCATGGGAGTCAGCGTTAGACGCCCCGGTTTTGGAATAAATCCTGCCAGTATACGATCAAGGTATGCCCTTGCACCCTTCCCTTTAAATTCATGCTTGGCAAAATTGGCGATTTCAATGCCGCCAACAGCTTCGCGTACTGCTTTGACTTCTCGAGCAACATAGTCGTGGGAACGATTTCGTTCAAAACTTGGTTCTTCATGAGCATCTTCTGGTCCATCAGCAAACCACAGCGCATTTTCCAAGCCAAAGCCCTGATCCATGCGGGCACCTTTGGCGATCAGGCGATCATATAGTGCTGTTGTTTTTTGCATCCGTCCCTTGGGCAGAGTTTCATTCGGGAAGGTCATTACGAAACGGCGTTCGTAGTTCTCTGTTGATTTTACCGTTCCCCAATCAGGCGTTGCCCAATCTCCGAAGCGTGCTACATCCATTGCCCAGACGTCTATGGAAGGTTCCCCGTCCATCATCCATTCAGCCATGGTAAGGCCAACACCCCCACCCTGACAAAATCCTGCCATCACACCCACTGCACACCAATAATTGGTCATGCCGGGAACCGGTCCAATCATTGGATTACCATCCGGGCCAAACGTGAAGGGCCCGTTGATAGCTTGTTTGATGCCTGTGTTTGCAAGAGCTGGAATACGGTCAAACGCAAACTCCAGACGGTCGGCAATTTGGTCAAGGTTTGGTTGTAAAAGTTCATGGCCGAAATCCCACGGAGTACCATCAACCTTCCAGGGCGTGCCTCTTTGTTCATAGGTTCCCAGTAGCAGGCCATCGCGTTCCTGACGGAAATAAATGTTTGCTTCATAATCAATACCACACGGAAAACGCTCTTTGCTTTCTGCAATCTCGGGAATGCGCTCAGTTAAAAGGTAATGGTGCTCCATCGGTTGGACCGGTATGTTCAAGCCTTGCATCTTGCCAACTTCACGTGCCCACAACCCGCCGCAGTTAACAATCATTTCAGCATTTATGGTGCCTTTTGGTGTGATAACCTCCCAGGAACCATCAGCGCGCTGTGTTGTTTCTGTCACTGGCGTATGAGTGAAATACTGCGCACCGTGTACTTTTGCTGCTTTGGCAAATGCATAAGTTGCACCTGACGGATCAAGATCACCATCCTGGTCATCCCAAAGTGCTGCCAGATAATGCTTGGGATCAATCAATGGGTGCCGACGCGCAACCTCTTCTGGTGAAATAAACTCCTGATGCAGCCCCATATACCGTGCTTTTGAGCGCTCACACTTCAAATAGTCATACCAGGTCTTGTTGGACGCAAGATAAAATCCTCCGGTCATGTGTAGACCAACGGAATGGCCAGAGGTTTCTTCAATCTCTTTATACAGATCAATTGTATAGCCCTGGAAGCGCGAAATGTTTGGGTCGGAACTGATCGTATGAATTTGCCCAGCTGCATGCCAAGAAGAGCCGGATGTCAGTTCATCACGTTCAAGCAACACCACATCTTTCCAACCAAATTTGGCCAGGTGAAATAGAATAGAACAACCTACAACACCACCGCCAATAACCACGACCTTTGCGTGGGTAAGTAGCTTTTTGCTGGTTGTTGTTTCTTCCTTTTGTACTTCCGGCATTTTACTTCTCTAAGTTTATACCCATCCTACACCAAAACCCGAATGTTTTGGTGTGATATGATACGAAAG
>JAALLB010000236.1 GCA_011087745.1 Hyphomicrobiales bacterium
ATAGAATATTATCAATCGTCTCGGTATACTTTTTCTCGACGTTCGTGCGCTTCCTGCGCCTCAATAGAGAGCGTTGCAATTGGCCTTGCATCCAAACGCTTTAAGCTGATTGGTTCGCCTGTGTGCTCACAGTAACCATATGTGCCTTCTTCAATTCGCTTCAAAGCAGAATCAATTTTCTTGACCAGCTTTCTTTGACGATCTCTTGCCCGAAGCTCAATTGATCGATCTGTTTCAGACGAAGCCCTGTCAGCGGCATCCGGCATTTTATCGCTGCTGTCTTGAAGGACTGCAATTGTAGATTTCGACTCGCGCAAGATATCAGCTTTCCATGCTTCCAATTTTTGCTGGAAATAAGCTTTTTGCTTGTCTCCCATGAATGGCTCATCATCACTAGGTCGATAATTAATATCGAGTTCTGCAATCCCCATAAGAAACCTCCTGCTATTTGATTACAACTTTTTCAGTTGTAAAGCCTGACCTTTGGGCGGTATATAGACTGCGGCTGGAAAACACTCAAGGCGAAAAAACAGTTCACAACAAAAGTTTATTGAATTGACACTTTTCAGCAGCGGTTTTTAACGATTGGAATCATTAATGCTACGCTTGTATATTATGCGACACGCCAAATCGTCCTGGGCAGTTCCTGGTGCCAGAGACTTTGATAGAGAGCTTAATGAGCGGGGCTTGAGTGATCTAAAAAAAGTCTCGAAAGTGTTCGAAAACGAAAGCATTTTACCCGAAAAAATACTTTGTTCCAGTGCGATCAGAACCCGGCAAACACTGGATGCAATAGTCGATGTTTTCGACAATGACCCAGAGATAGTTTTCACAGAGAAACTATATTCAAGTGGCCTTTCTGAATACATCGACATAATCAGTGCGACCAAAGATGCAAAATCATTGTTAATAATTGGGCATAATTCAATGTGCGGATCTCTGGCAACGGCCCTAACCGGCTCCGGTGATTCTTCAGAACTTGAAAAAATAGCTTACAAATACCCAACCGCTGCAATTTCCATCATTGATTTTGAGTTAGATGACTGGTCACAGGTCATTAAAGGCAGTGGCAACCTTATAAAATCGGTTTTTCCTTCACAAATCTAACCCCCGCCACAATTGGTGAACGGTTGATTAACCATTTCGGGTGATATTCAGGCATCAATTTTAAAGGTCCTGTTATGCGTCTTGTTACCCTGGTTTTTTCTGTCTTTACACTGTTTGCTCTCAGCACATCAGCATTTGCTTCTGACACAAAATTTTTCAAGAGTATTGAAGGCAAATGGTCGGGCCCTGGAGAGATTGTTGCCGGAAAATACAAAGGTACAAAGTATATCTGTACATTTGATGGCACAAACCCTGAAAAAGGGCATGGCATGGTTATCGATGGCTCATGCCGTGTTGGTGTGTTCGCGCAAAAAATGAGCGCTCACATTACTAAGAAGGGCAACACTTACAAAGGTGCATTTCTTGACGGCGCCAAGGGTGACGGCATGGACGTTACAGGTGGTCGTTATACAAGAAACAGAATTATTGTTGATATCATTCGCAATGACTTGAAAGGCATCATGGTTGTGAACTTGAATGATCGCAATCAGTTGAAAGCTACCATTTCTGTTAAACACAACACCAAACTCGTACCAGTAATTGGAATGAATTTAACCCGCATTGATACGGGCACCGTAACCAGTTCTATAAAGTAAGCTCTAGTTCAGTTTTTTGAATTTCGCTTGTTTCGAGTTGTTCCAACCAAATTTTGATTGTTTTGCCTCGTAAAACTAAATTCGGGGCAATATCTGCCATTGGCAGCAATACAAATCCCCGTTCATGCATTCTTGGGTGCGGTACCTGCAGATCCTTTTCATCTATACTTGCATCGCCATAAAAAACAACATCCAGGTCAATGGTTCTTGGGCCCCAGCGCACGTCCCTCACCCGGTTCAGTAGCTTTTCAGTATCAAGACACTCATGAAGCAGCTCTCGACCTAACAAGGATGTCCTTACGCTCACACAGGCATTCAAGAACCAGTCCTGATCTTCAATACCCCATGGTGGTGTCTTATAAACACCTGAGATCAAGCCGACAGAAATGTATTCATGGGCATTGAGTGCACTTATTGCATTGCGCATGTTGCTGAATACGTCTCCAACATTGCCGCCCAGTCCAATATATGCTGTTACCACTTTATCCATTCGGTCGGTGGTTCAATGTAACTTCAACATAGTCCAACACGCCTTGAACAGGAGCATTTGGTTTGCGAATGGTGACTTCAGCATTTTCAATCATTGGGAATTTATTGCAAAGCGCTTTTGCAGTTTCTAACGCTAGCGCCTCAATTAAAAACCGACGCTGACCTGTAATTATGCTTTCAATGACCTGAAAAGCTGTTCCATAATCAACTGTGCCTTCAATCTCATCTTTTGTTAGTGCATTTCCACCATCAACATCCAAAATAGCATCAACGAAAAACCGTTGGCCCAGAGTTTCTTCCTCGTTGTAAACACCATGGCGAGCAAAGAATGCACAATTTTTCAGTGTAATTTTGTATTTTGACATTTTTAATCCTGTCTTGAAGCAATTGCGGCGTCAGCCATTGCAAGTGCTTGAACATTTGTTGCTACATCATGTACGCGAAATATATGGGCGCCTTTCATGCGTGCGACTACGCTTGTCGCCGCTGTGCCAATATCGCGATTGTCGGCATCCTGTCCAGTAAAATGACCGATAAAGCGCTTTCTCGATGTTCCAACCAGTAATGGATACCCCAAAGAATGTAGCTCATGAAGTCTAGCAAGTAGCTCAATGTTCTCATCATTATCCTTGGCAAAACCAAATCCGGGATCAAGAACGATTTGATTATCCTCAATACCGGCATCCTTCATATGTTTCAGGGACTGTTCTAAAAATATAGACTGATCTTTGACTACATCATCGTCTTTTGTCCGCTCGCGACCTGTATGCATGGCGCAGCAACCTGATTTGAATTCAACCGCAACGGAAGCAATTTCGGGATCTTTTTGAAAACCCCACACATCGTTGATGATATGAGCTCCTGCCTGTAGCGCCGATCGAGCGGTACTTGCCCTATAAGTATCAATTGAAATTATTGTATCAGCGTTAGAACTTAGCGCCTCAATAACAGGCAGCACACGTTCCTGTTCTTCTCGCGCGCTTACCTTTTCTGCGCCTGGCCTGGTGGACTCGCCTCCAATATCAATGATGGATGCCCCCTCTTCCAACATTATTTTTGCTTGAAGAACGGATGCGTCAATTGCCTCAAACTTGCCACCGTCAGAAAATGAATCAGGTGTGACATTTAAAATACCCATGACAATTGACTTGCTACCAAGTGAAAGCTGACGTCCATGCGCCAATTGCCAAGTAATCGTATTAAACTCTTTATTTTTCATCACAGTACTAGACTCTTGATCTGAATGCGTTGGTGAGTTTAGGTTTTGAACG